>NZ_NHPG01000076.1:0-38705 GCF_002252965.1 Halorubrum sp. Ea1 | reverse complement strand
GAACTCGGTGACGACGGCGTCACGCTGACCGTCGAAGACGGGAGCATCGACTCGCTCACCGCGCCCCCCGAGACGACCGGGATCTCTGCCGACTGACTCTGAAACGCCGGTTTTTCGGGCTGATAATCGGGCGATCAGCCTTATGTGCCGCCCGGAGAACCCGTACCGTATGAACGCCGGTCCGGATCCCGAGACCCTCCTGAACCTCGCTCAGGACAAGGTCGTGGTCCTCGACGAAGACGGGATCTATCGGCACCTGAACGCGGCCGCCACCGACGTGATCGGGTTCGACCCGGAGGCGCTCGTCGGGACGGACGCGTTCGATCTCGTCCACCCGGAAGACGAGGGACGGCTCAGGGAGACGTTCGCGGCGGTCGTCGCCGGCGAGGTCGACCCGGACGAACCGATCGAGTACCGGTACGCCACCGCGGACGGCGGGTGGGTGTGGCTCCGGACGCGGGTTCACACCCCCGGGGAGACGGGCGTCGACGGCTACGTGTTGACCTCCCGCGACGCGACCCGCGAGGTGGAGTCGCGGCGGCGCCTGGAGACGATCGCCTCCGTGTCTCCGGACGTGTTCTGGATGTTCTCCGCGGACTGGTCCGAGCTGTTGTTCATCAACGACGCCGTCGAGAGCGTGTTCCACGTCGCCCCCGACCGGCTCCGTCGGAACCCGGAGAGCTTCCTCGACGCGGTCCACCCCGACGACCGACCGTACGTCGAACGAGCGATGGAGCGACTCTCGGCGGGCGAGTCGGCGCTGATCGACTACCGGCTCGGGACGGAAGACGGGACCACCCGGTGGGTTCGAGTGCCCGGCGAGCCGGTCGTGGAGAGCGGGGAGGTCGTCGCTGTCACCGGGTTCGCGCAGGACGTCACCGACGAGTACCGCCGCGAGCGACAGCTCGCCGTGATGGACAACCTGCTCCGTCACACGCTCCGCAACGACATGAACATCGTCGACGGCACCGCGGAGCGGATCGTCGACCGCGTGGCGGCCGCGGACGCGTTCGACCCGGAGGCGTGGGAGAGCGAGGGGGCGGGGACCCCCCCGACCGACCCGGAGGAGCTGGCCGAACTCGGAGCGGCGCTCGCGGAGGACGCCGAGACGGTTCGGCGGGTCGCCTCCGATCTGCTGACGACCGCCGAGAAGCAGCGCGGGGTCATCGACCTGCTTCGCCAGCGCGGCTCGCCGCAGTCGGTGGAGGTCGCCCCCGTCGTCGAAGCGGCGCTCGACATGGTCGTCGACGACTGCGACGGCCGCGGCGAGATCGACGTCAGCTACCGCGGACCGACCGCCGACGGAGCGGCCGGCGTCGAGCCGAACGGCTTCGAGCGGGCCGCCGACCGGGACCGCGACCCCGACGCGACCGCGGACGGCGATCCCGTCGCGAGCCTCTCCGTCTCGTACCCGCGAGGCGTGCGGGCGTTCACGCATCCGGAGCTCGACTACGCGATCGCCGAGCTCGTCGAGAACGCGATCGAACACGCGGAGTCGACGCCGCGGGTTCGGGTCGACGTGACCGAGACGACGGAGTCGGTCGGTATTTCGATCCGCGACAACTGCCCGCCCATCCCCCCGGAGGAGCGGTACGTCATCACCGACCGGTGGGAGATGGACGACCTGCGCCACACGGGCGGGATGGGGCTCTGGCTCGTGTACTGGGTCGCGAACCGATCGGGCGGCGACCTCTCGTTCGACACGCACGCGGACGGCAACGTCGTCACGCTCACCGTCCCGAGCGTCGGCCGGGAGGCGGGCGAGGAGTCGCTCGCGGCGAGACCGCCCGGGCGACCCGAGACGGCGGTGGGACGCGCGAACGCCGGAAGCGACGTCACGGGACACGCGGCCGGGAAAGAAGTCGACGGTCTGGAGGACGTCGGTTCGGGAGCGGGGAGCGGGTCGGGGAGCGATTGAGGACGGGGACAGGGAGCGATTGAGGACGGGGGCAGGAAGCGATTGAGGACGGGGACGAACCGCGCCGATCCGCGGACGGTCCTCGCCCGACCCAGACGGTTCCGAACGGTCGTTCGTTATTGACTCCGCTACCGAAGACGCTCCCACGGATCTTAAGCCACAGGTTCGCGTAGATTCACCTTGATGGGTACGCTCAACGAGCTGTTCGACCCGGATCGGGTCGCCGTCGTCGGCGCGACGTCGCGCGAGGGGGCCGTCGGCCGCGCCGTCACGTCGAATCTCCTCGACGATTTCGACGGCGACACCGTCCCCGTCAACCCGAACTACGACGAGGTGCTCGGGACGCCCTGCGTCGACGAGGTGGCCGACGCCGACGCCGACGTCGCCGTGATCGTCGTCCCGCCCTCGATCGTGTTGGACGCGATCGAGGCGTGCGGCGCCGCGGGCGTCCGGAACGTCGTCGTCATCACCGCCGGGTTCGGCGAGACGGGGGAGGACGGGGCCGCGAGGGAGCAGCGTCTCGCGGAGATAGCCGACGAGTACGACCTCAACCTCGTCGGCCCCAACAGCCTGGGGATCATGTCGACGCCCTCGGGCATGAACGCGACGTTCGGCCCGGAGAACGCGCTCCCCGGCGGGCTCTCCTTTATGAGCCAGTCGGGCGCGTTCGTCACCGCGGTCCTCGACTGGGCCAACGACAACGGGATCGGCTTCAAGGACGTGGTCTCGCTCGGCAACAAGGCCGTCCTCGACGAGACGGACTTCGTCGACCACTGGGGGTCGGACGAGGAGACCGACGTGATCATCGGCTACCTCGAGGGGATCGAGGACGGCCGCGAGTTCATCGAGACCGCCCGCGAGACGACGCAGGACACCCCGATCGTCGCCGTGAAGTCAGGGCGGACGAGCGCCGGCGCGCAGGCCGCCTCCTCGCACACCGGCACGCTCGCCGGCTCCGACAAGGCGTACGAGGCCGGCCTGGATCAGGCCGGGGTCATCCGCGCGGAGTCGGTCGACGAGCTGTTCGACTCCGCCGGTATCCTCGGGAGCCAGCCGCTCCCGGACACCGACAGCGTCGCCATCGTCACCAACGCCGGCGGCCCCGGCGTGATGGCGACCGACGCCGTCGGCGACGCCGACCTCGACATGGCGTCGTTCACCGCCGAGACGAGCGACGCGCTCGCCGAGTCGATGCCCGACGAGGCGAACATCCACAACCCGGTCGACGTGATCGGCGACGCCGACGTGGAGCGGTTCCGCGAGGCCCTGGAAATCACCGTCGCCGACGACAACGTCGGGGCCGCCCTCGTGCTGGCCGCCCCCACGGCGACGATCGACTTCGCAGACCTCGCGGACGCCATCGAGGCGGTCAGCGAGGAGATGGACGCCCCCGTGGCCGCCTGTCTGATGGGCGGCGACCGGACGCGCGAGCCGAAACAGCAGCTCCAGGCGCGGGGGATCCCCTGCTACTTCGACCCGGCGCGCGGGATCGAAAGCCTCGCGACGCTCGCGCGGTACCGCGACATCAGGGAGCGCGAGTACGACGACCCGATGTCCTTCGACGTCGACCGCGAGCGCGCCCGCGGGATCCTGGAGACGGTGCGCGACCGCGACGACAACCGCCTCGGCGTCGAGGCGATGGAGCTGCTGGACGCGTACGGGATCCCCACGCCCGACGGCGAGATCGTCGACACGCCCGAGCGCGCCGCCGAGGTCGCCGCCGGCGTCGACGGCGACGTCGTGATGAAGATCGTCTCGCCGGACATCCTCCACAAGTCCGACATCGGCGGCGTCGCCGTCGGCGTCTCGGACGCGGACGTGGCGGACACCTACGAGGACCTGATCACCCGGGCGCGCAACTACCAGCCGGACGCGACCGTGCTCGGCGTGCAGGTCCAGGAGATGGTCGATCTGGAGGACGGCGTCGAGACTATCGTCGGCATGAACCGCGACCCGCAGTTCGGCCCGCTGCTGATGTTCGGGCTCGGGGGCATCTTCGTGGAGGTGATGGAGGACACCACCTTCCGCGTCGCGCCCGTCTCGGAGCCGGAGGCCCGCGAGATGACCGAGGAGATCCAGTCGGCGCCGCTGCTGCGCGGCGCCCGCGGCCGGGACCCGGTCGACGTCGACGCCGTGATCGAGACGATCGGTCGGCTCTCGCAGCTGGTCACCGACTTCCCGGCCATCCTCGAACTCGACATCAACCCGCTCGTCGCACTGCCCGACGCCGACGGGGCGAACGCCGCCGCCGTCGACGTGAGACTCACCGTTGACCCGGAGGAACTCGACCAATGACAGACACCACCACGACACTCGTCACCGCGACCGGAGAAGGCGCCGGAAAGACAGCGATCACCGTCGCGCTCGCGCGGCTCGCCGCCGACCGCGACCGCAGCGTCGGCTACATGAAGCCGAAGGGGACCCGCCTCCAGTCGAACGTCGGCAAGACGCTCGACCAGGACCCGATGCTCGCCCGCGACGTGCTCGGCCTGGACGCCGAGATGCACCAGATGGAGCCCGTCGTCTACTCGCCGACGTTCGTCGAGGGCGCGATCCGCGGCACCGAGGACCCCGACGCGCTCCGCGACCGGGTCCGCGAGGAGTACGATGAGCTCGCGGCCGAGCGCGACCACATGTTCGTCGAGGGCGCCGCCAGCTGGACCACCGGCGGCGTCGTCGACCTCACCGACGTCGACATCGCCGAGCTGCTCGACGCGCGGGTGGTGCTCGTCGCGGGGTACGGCTCGCCGAACGACCTCGACGACGTGCTCGCGGCCGCCGACGCCTTCGGCGACCGGCTCGCCGGCGTCGTCTTCAACAAGGTCTCCGACGACGCGTTCGACTCGCTCGACCAGGACGGGATCCCGTTCCTCGAGTCGAGAGGGATCACCGTCTTCGGCGCGATCCCGCACGAGAAGGAGCTCGCGGGCGTCACCGTCGGCGAGCTCGCCGACGAGCTCGGCGCCGAGCTGCTCACCGACGCCCCGACCGACGGCTTCGTCGAGCGGTTCCTCGTGGGCGCGATGGGCGGCGACGAGGCGCTGCGGTACTTCCGGCGCGCCCGCGACGCCGCCGTCATCACGGGCGGCGACCGCGCGGACGTCCAGACGGCCGCGCTCGAGGCCTCGGGCGTCGCGTGCCTCGTCCTGACGGGGGGACACCGGCCCTCGGGCGCGGTGCTCGGGAAGGCCGCCGACGCCGGCAAGCCCGTCCTCGCGCTCAACACCGACACCGTCACCGCGATCGATCGGGCCGAGGGGATCGTCCGCAGCGGCCGGACCCGAGACGCGCGCACCGTCGATCGGATGGCGGAGCTGCTCGACGCGCACGTCGACATCGACGCGCTGGTGTAGGAAGGCGACGCGCCGATGTCGGAGGGCGACGCGCCGGTGTCGGGGGCCTCCGGGGGCGCCGTCACCCCCGCAATCGCCGCCCCGTCCGTCGCCGCGGGCGAACGTCTGACATACTGTTTTCAGGGAGGACGACGTAGGCGGCGTATGACCAGTCTCTCGGAGGCGTACGGCGGACGGGGACGCTCCGAGGTCGACCCGCGTCGGCTCTACCTCGGCGTGGGCTCGTTCGTCGCCGGAACCCTGCTCCTCGTCGTCGGGCTCCTCGTCGCCGCGGAGGTCACTCTCCCGAGCGGCTACAGCTCCGGCGAGGCGCGGCGGCTCGGCGGCGTGCTCGGCGGCGTGGGCGTCCCACTGGTGTTGCTCGGCGTGATGGCCGTCCTCCCCGCGGACCGCAACACGCGGGTCGCCGCCGTCGTCGGGGCGAGCGTGATGTGCCTCGGCGTCGCGCTGTTCGCGTACGCCTACCCCTACCACTGGGTCAGCGGACCGCGACCGGAGCTGACCGACCTCACGCTGCCGACGGCGGGGCTGTACTTCGTCGGCGCCGCGACGGCGCTGTGGAGCGTCTTCGTCGGCGTCGCCAACTTCAAGACGCGCAACGACCCCGGCGGCACCGTCACGATGGAGGTGACCCACAAGGGCGAGACGAAGATCATCGAGGTCGGCCGAGACCAGATCGACGGGATGGGCGGCGTCGGCCTCCTCGGCGGGACCCCCGACGGCGACGTGGAGACGCAGACGAACCGACCGGACCGAGCGGGACGGACGGACGCGACGACCGGGAACGGAGCGACGACGAGTTCGGGAACCGGTCTCGGCACGGGCTCGTCCGGAGGCGTCTCGGGCGAGCGACGGGGGGGCTCCGCCGGCGTGAGCGACGGCGGCGAGGCCGACACCGACATCCGGTCGCCCCTCGGCGACGCGGGACCCGCCGACGGGCCGAACGGACCCGCGGGTCCGGGCTCAGACGGGCGGGCCGGCGCCGACGTCTCGCCCGGCGTCGACGCCGCCGCGCGGGACGGCCCCGGCGACACCTACTGCGGGAACTGCACGCACTTCGACTACGTCCGGACCGATCAGGGGATGCAGCCGTACTGCGACCATCACGACGAACTGATGGACGACATGGACGCCTGCGAGGAGTGGACGCCCCGGTAACGGACCCGGCCGCTCCGCCGCCGTCCCGCTCCGCCGCCGTACCGCCCCGCAACCTACCCGCTCTTTCGCTCGCCGACGCCCGTCGCCGACGGGAGCTGCGACTCCGCGACGGCGAACGCGAGCGTGCTCAACACGGCCGTGAGCGTCCCGGCCGCGAGCGCCATCGCGAGGTCCGGGAGGCCGAGCGACGTGACCCCCCGCGCGTCCGGGAGGAAGAAGCCGGAGACGGCGTACAGCACGACCGCGATGGAGAGCACGTAGAAGGGGGCGTTGAGGTACCGCCACCGGAACCGGCCGCCGAGGTACTCGTCGGTGATCTGACCGAGGCTGGAGGTGACGCCGGCGACCGCGAGCCACTGGACGAACCCGTGGACGAACGCGGCCAGCGTCACGCCGGCGGTGATCGACCCGCCGCGGACAGCGCTGACCGTCTCGACCGTCTCGACGCCCTGCACGCCGCCGACGACGATCAGCGCGAGCGCGACGACGTACGTGACGAGGGTCACGCGCCCCGTGTAGAGGACGTTCCGCACCGTCGAGGCCGCCCCGTCGACGGTCTCCTCCAGCCCGAGCCCGCGGAACAGCGAGTAGAGTCCGACGAGCCCGGAGAGGATCCCCAAGACCGCCGCGCCGGCGACGTCGAAGAGGTTCGCGACGACGACCAGCGGATAGATGAGGAGGAGGACGCCGAGGGGGACGAGAATCGTGCCGCGGGTCTCCGGGTCCGCGAGCACCTGCTTGATCGTGTAGTAGAGCGATTCGAGGTCCTGCGCCTGCCGGACGACGACGCGTCGCATCCCGTCGATCGGCATCCGCGAGCGGATCACCGGGAGGACGGATTCGTCCTGCGCGCCGTCGGTGATGACCACCGCGGAGACCTCCTCGCCGGTCGACAGCTCGGCGAGGACGCGGTCGACCTCCTTCCCGACCGCGCGGTTCGCCTTCACGTCGGACCCGTCAACGCCGGTGACGGCGGCGACCTCGACCGCCTCGCCGCCGGCCGCGAGTTCGTCGTGGACGTTCACGCCCTGGAAGAGGACGTTCACGTCCGAGTCCTCCGGGTCGGCCGTCGCGAGCGCGACGGCGGCCTCCGTGACGTCGTCGGCGCCGATCACCGGGGTCGGGATCCCGGTCTTGCGGCCGAGGTCGTCGTCGAGGTCGACGCAGAGGACCAACAGCATTACGCGACGCTATGCGAGGGGCCGGCATATGTTTTCGGCTCGGAGCGGCGGCGCACGGGGGCGGGAGTTTCCGGCCCGTGTGCCGGTCGCGTCTCCTCGGTCGGGTCGGCTCAGTCCCCGCCCGACGCCGGCTCGTGTTCGATCCCGTTCATCATCTGGCGGACGTTCTCGCCGTCGCTGAATGCGGCCGGGTACGCCGCGAGCGGGAGGACGAAGTCGTCGCCGGCCGCGACCGGCTCGCCGATGTGAAGCTCCAGTTCCGTGCTCGTCCCCGTCCCCTCGATCTCTCCCTCGGCCGTGTACACGACGACCTCGGCGTCGGCGCCGAGGACCGTCGTCGTGTACTCCGAGCCGCGCTCCAAGTCGCCGACGTTCTCGTAGCGGTTCAGGATGAGCTCGGCTCGATCGCGGGTGCTCATCTCGGCGATCGGGTTGAGCGCCTGCCCGAGCACCCGCACCTGCGGCGTCGTCACCGCGGCGAAGACGGCGGCCTGGTAGCGCTGGCCGAACAGCTCGACTGCCTTGTCGTACTCGGCGACGGTGTTCGTCACGCGGACCTCTCGGGTTTGTCCGCCGACCTCGAACTCGCGCGAGACGGTCCGGTCGGTCACCTCGTTGAGCTCGTACCCGCTCTCCGACAGCGTCGCGTCCGCGACCGTCGCGGTCCCCGCGGTGAACTCGGCGGGCTCGCCGGTGGCGACGTCGAGCGCGGTGCAGCCGGCGAGGCCGGCGAGCGCGACTGCACCGCCGGCGGCGAGCGCGCGACGGCGAGTGTACGGCCCGGCGTCGGCCGACTCGGACCCGGCGTCGGCTGACTCGGCTCTCTCGTCTGCGGTCGGCTCTCCGGTCATGGCTCCCGGTCGCGTCGGGGACGGTACATACTTTGTGTTCGTCCGGCCCGAGCGGTCGGGTCGCCGGCGCGTCACGCTCGCGGCGCCCGCGACACCGGCGTGATAACGCCTCTCCCGGGAACGCGGAGTTCGCACGCTTTTTCACGCCGCGGCCGGTAGGAGGGGACAGATGATCTCCAAGGGCTGTGAACAGTGCGCCAAGGGCGGTAAGATGGTGCTGTTCGTCTACGGCTACTGCGACCAGCGGGACTGTTTCTACTGCCCCCTCGGAGAGAACCGGAAGAACGTCACGGACGTGTACGCCAACGAGCGGAAGGTGGAGTCCGACGAGGACGTGATCGAAGAGGCCAAGCGCATGAGCGCGCTCGGCACCTCGATCACCGGCGGCGAACCGCAGGAGGCGATGGCGAAGACGACCCGCTACCTCGAACTGCTGAAAGACGAGTTCGGCGGAGACCACCACACGCACCTGTACACCGGGATCACGGGGGGCCGTGAGAACATGCGCCGCCTCTCGGAGGCGGGGCTCGACGAGATCCGCTTCCACCCGCCGGTGGAGCTGTGGGGCGACATGCACGGGACCGAATGGGAGGAGATCCTGTACATCGCCCGGGAGGAGGGGCTCACGCCCGCCTTCGAGATCCCCGGCATCCGCGCGGAGCCGGAGTTCCTGGAGTTCTTAGACGAGGGCGCCGCGGAGTTCTGTAACATCAACGAGTTCGAGATGTCCGACGGTAACTACCGCCGGATGCAGGAGGAGGGGTTCGAGCTACAGGAGGGCCACATGTCCGCCGTCGAGGGATCGAAGGACGACGCGATCGTCTCCGAGATGGCGAGCCACGAGAAGGTGTACTTCTGTACGTCGGTGTTCAAAGACGCCGCCCAACACCGGAACCGGCTCAAGCGGATGGCGAAGAACATCCGCCGCGAGTTCGACGAGGTGACCGACGACGGCACCCTCGTCTACGGAAAGGCGTTCGCCGACCCCGAGCGGTTCGAGTCGCTCGGCGTCCCCGAAGACTTCTACACCGTCAAGTCGGACCACGTCGAGATCGCGTGGTGGCTCTTAGAGGAGATGATCGAGGACGGCGACCTCGACGAGGGGGAGATCGTCGAGCAGTACCCGACCGTCGACGGGACCGTCGTCGAGCGGACACCGGTCGCCTGAGCGGCGACTCGGTCCTCGCCTCCGCGTCGCATCGGCACGATATCGATCTTCCTTCTTCTGTGGGACGCGACCACATACCACACTTATGAGGGACCGGTGCGTACCCCCGCGCATGGCCTCCGAAGAACCCGTATTCGCCGACGTGAGCATCGGACAACCGGTGTACGACGAGGACGGCGAGGAGCTCGGGACGGTACGAGGAGTCGACGACGACGGCTTCTACGTCACGTCGCCGTCGGAGTCACGGCAACTGGGGCTCACCGACGCCCGCGACGTGTTCGGCACCGCCTACGTGATGTGGCGCTGTTGGGAGTGCGGCGAGATGGGCGAGATCGGGACGGAGCTTCCCGATAGCTGCCCGAACTGCGACGCGCCGCGCGAGGACCTGTACTACTGGGCGGAGGACTGATACGGAGTGTTAACGACGACGGGAGCGAGCGACGCGGGCAGAGAGTTTGGGGTTTCTACCCAAACGTGAGCTGTCGCTGATCGGGATTTATCATCGAATCACGTCGCGGTGAATCCCTCCGTAGCAGCCGCTCGCGGGGCGAGAGCGAAGCTCTCGCTCACAGCCGGCGCTACGCACCGGCGACGCCACCGCATCGGGGTTTATAAGCTATCGTCGTCGCCGTCGCGGCTGTCCGGCTCGTCGTCCACCTCCTCGCGGAGGCGTTCGACCTCCGCCTCCAGGTCCGCGATGCGGTCGGCGTCCGCCTCCTCGCCGCCAGAGCGCAGTTTGAGGAACACCACGCCTGCCGCGATGAGAACGATTGGAACGCCGAAGAGGAGGACGAGGATGATCAGGATGATCACGAGCTCGGGACCGGCTGGAACGCCGCCGAACGCGGGGACGGTGGGAACCATGAGGCCACACACTCGGTGACGCGACTAAAGCGATCGGGGCGGGGACCCGCCGTCGCCTCCGCGACCTCACCCGACGTCGGCGAAGTCACTGAGATTCGCCTGCAGCCCGGCCGCCAGCGTCGACTTCCGCCGCAGGCGACCGAGCGACACCGGGAGGTGCTCGGCGACGCCGCGGACCGCCTCGCCGAACGTCTCGGCGGTCCCGCGCTCCCCGTCGAACGCGTTCCTGACGGCCTCGCGCACCTGCCAGACGCCGACGGGGCCCCAGTAGTCGTCGGAGACGTGCCGCAAGACGAGCGCCTTCGCCTGTCGCCCGCGGTCGTCGAGGTGTTCGAGGACGCCCAGCCGGGCCGCGTAGTAGGCGCCGGCCGTCTCCTCGACGTACCCGGTCCGGCCCTCGCGGCCCTCGCTGGCGGCCGCGAGGTAGACGCCCGCCTCGGGGTCCGGGTTCCAGATCGAACCGGGCGACTTCATCTCGACGAGCTCGTACTCCCACCGCCCCGGCGCCAGAACGACCCAGAACGCGTTGCCGAGGTACTCGTTGCGGTGGACCTCGATCCGGTCGACGGTCGGGTTATCGCGGATCGAGCCGCGAAGGAACTGCCCGACCGTGTCGTCGACCGCCGTGATCGACCAGCGCGTCGGGACGAGCCGGCGGTTCTCTCCGCGCCC
This sequence comes from Halorubrum sp. Ea1, assembly GCF_002252965.1. Classification (NCBI taxonomy): domain Archaea; kingdom Methanobacteriati; phylum Methanobacteriota; class Halobacteria; order Halobacteriales; family Haloferacaceae; genus Halorubrum; species Halorubrum sp. Ea1. The sequence continues at coordinate 27,540 of NZ_NHPG01000076.1, read as the reverse complement.
CAGCGCGCCCGCGGAGAGGATCGTGTTGATCTCGTACACGTCGAACCCGCGGCGGTAGAGGTACGTCATCGCGCCCTCGGCGCGCCAGTCGTCGTCCTCCAGGGTCTTCTGTATCGGGCGGGGGACGTGCGGGTTCTCGCCGAGCTCCGCGGTGCGGGCGGCCGCGCGGGGTCCGGTCGGCGTCTTGATGTCCTGCGTGCCGACGTCGAAGTCGAGGTCGGGCGCCCCGTCGAGCCCGATCTCCACGTCGACCGGGCGGTCGGCGATGGCGACCTCCCGCTGGACGCCGACCCAGCCGTTCCACGCGTCGTGGACGCTCGCGGCCGCGTCGGCGCCCGCGGTGACGGAGGCGGAGACGCCCCCCACGGCGTCGGCGCTCGCACCGACGTCCCTGACGTCGACGCCGCGCGCCGAGTTGAGCAGGCTGGTCCGGCGGTCGAACACGTCCGAGATGGAGACCCCTTCGTCGTACCACGACGCGGAGGTCTCGAACGCGGCCGCGCGCTCCTCGCGGCCGACCGGCGACAGCAGCCCGGTCGAGACGTTCGGGTAGTCCGAGCGACCGACGAAGATGGAGGGGGAGACGCTGCCGACCACGGCGTCGTCGGAGACGTGCTCCTCGAAGCGCCGCTCGAAGGAGTCCAGGCGGTCCAAGATGCCGTAGTCCTTCTCGGCGGCGAGGCGCCGCCGCTCGGCGCGCTCGTTCGCCTCGAACTCGATGAACTCGTCGAGCCGCATTCGCCGGTGCTAGGGGCGAGTCGGACTTGACGATGTCGCCGTCGGCCGGGCGGCGGTCAGGTCGCGAGCGACGTGACGCCGGCCGGCAGCGTCGCGCCGGTGCTCCACGCGCCGTCCTCGCGCACGACCAGCGGCGCCGGCTCCTCAGCGGCGAACCCGTCGTCGTCGACGCGCAGCGTCCCGCCGACGAGGGCGTCCCCGGTGACAGCCCACGAGACCACGAACGCCGGGTCGGCGGCGGGCACGGGGTCGGCATCGGCGTCGAACTCCCCGTCGTCCGCGGGCGCCGAGAGGGTCACGCCCGAGGGCGCGTCCGGCCCCCAGCGGTTCGCCCCGGCGTAGAGCCGCCCGCCGTGGACGATCGCCTCGCGGAAGTAGTTCGCCCAGAAGTCGCGGAAGTCGGTGTCGAGCCGGTGCCACCGGTCGCCGTCGTCGGTCCGGTAGAGCCCGTTCCCGGTGGCGGCGACGACGCCGCCGTCGCCGAGCACGCGCAGGTCGTGGACGTCGTCGTGGACGCCGCGGCCGTACCGCCGCCAGAACTCCCCGCCGAAGGCGTAGACGCCGCCCGGTTCGAGCCCCGCGAGGACCCCGTCGTCCGGGTGCATGGCGAGCGTCCTGACGCTCGGCTCGCCGTCCGGCGCCCGGTCGCGCCACCGTTCCCCGTGCGGATGCGCGGCGAGGTCGCCGACGGGGTCGAACCGCCAGTCCCCGGTCTCCGGGTCCGGGCTCGCCCGCTGTACGCCGACCGGCCGGGTGCCGACGAGGACCGTCTCCGGACCGGCGAGGACGGAAAACGGGTCCTCGGAGAGCTCGAAGCGGTCCCACTCGGTCCCGTCGGTCGAGCGGAGCAGCCCCTCCTCGGTCGCGGCGATTCGGGCGTCGCCGCTGCGGACGACCTCGCGGACCCGCCCGCACGCGGCGACCCGAGTCGGGTCGTCCAGCGGATCGTCGAGCCGATACAGCCCTCGGTGCGTCCCGCAGACGAGCATGCGTTACGGTACGTGCGCGCGATCCGAAAAACGCCGCGCCGCTCGCCCGCGCCGGCGCCTAGTCGTGGATCCCCGTCGCTTCGTTCAGCTGTGGATCCCCATCGCCTCGATCTGCTCCTGATACCGGTTGCGGATGGTGACCTCGGTCACCTGCGCGACGTCGGCGACCTCGCGCTGGGTCTTCTTCTCGTTACACAGGAGCGAGGCCGCGTAGATAGCGGCGGCGGCGTACCCGGTCGGCGACTTCCCGGAGAGGAGCCCCTTCTCGGCGGTCGTCTCGATGATCTCGTTGGCCTTCGACTGGACCTCCTCGCTCAGTTCGAGCTCGGAGGAGAAGCGGGGGACGTACTTCTTCGGGTCGACCGGACGCATCTCTAAGCCGAGCTCCTGGGAGATGTAGCGGTACGTCCGGCCGATCTCCTTGCGGTCGACTCGGGAGACGTCGGAGATCTCCTCCAGCGACCGTGGGATCCCCTCCTTGCGACAGGCGGCGTAAAGGGCGGCGGTGGAGACGCCCTCGATCGACCGACCGCGGATGAGGTCCTCGTTGAGCGCGCGTCGGTAGATGACCGAGGCGACCTCCCTGACGGATCGGGGGACGCCGAGCGCGCTGGCCATCCGGTCGATCTCCGAGAGCGCGAACTGGAGGTTGCGCTCGCCCGCGTCTTTCGTCCGGATGCGCTCCTGCCACTTCCGAAGCCGATGCATCTGCGAGCGCTTCTTCGAGGAGATGGATCGTCCGTACGCGTCCTTGTCCTTCCAGTCGATCGTCGTCGTCAGCCCCTTGTCGTGCATCGTCTTCGTCGTCGGGGCGCCGACGCGCGACTTCGACTGCCGCTCCGAGTGATTGAACGCGCGCCACTCCGGGCCGGGATCGATCTGTTCCTCTTCGACTATCAGGCCGGTCTCCTCGTGAATCAGTTCGCCGTCCGCCGTCCGCGTCAGGTCCGCGGGGTCGAAGTCCTCCGGGTCTAACTCCTCCGGGTCCAGCTCTTCCGGGTCAATTTCGTTTTCGTCGACGTCCTCGTCCCGCACACGCTGCCGGTCGTGATCCCGTTGCCGGGTGGGCCGTGTCATCGCATTTATATACTATCTTAACGGATTAACTTAAAAGTTCGTGAGAGACGGGGATCGCCCGACCGCGCGGTGAGGCGCCGGCGAGGGACGGTCTTCACCACACCGGCGACGGACCCGACTTCACCGCACCGACGAGGGACGGTCTTCACCGCACCGGCGACGGACAGGCCTTTGACGCGCCGGCGACGACTGCGAACGAATGCCGACGATCGACTGCGATCCGGTGACCGCGCGGACCCGTCTGGAGGACGCCGGCGTCCGGATCGAGCCGGGAAACACCGCCCACGAGCGGTGGCGCGCCGAGCGCGAGGGCGCCGTCGCCGTCGCGTACGACGACAAGGTCGTGGTACAGGGGAGCGACCCGACGCGGCTGACGAACCTCCTCCGCGAGGGGGGCGGCCGCGCGCACGTCTACTTCGACGGCGCCTCCCGCGGGAACCCCGGGCCCGGCGCGGTCGGCTGGTGTCTCGTCACGTCCGACGGCGTCGTCGCCGAGGGCGGCGAGCGGATCGGGACGGTCACAAACAACCAGGCCGAGTACGCCGCACTGATCCGGGCACTGGAGGCGGCCGACGAGTACGGCTTCGAGGCGATCGACGTCCGCGGCGACTCGGAGCTGATCGTCAAGCAGGTGCGCGGCGAGTGGGACGCCAACGACCCCGAACTGCGCGAGAAGCGGGTGCGCGCCAGAGAGCTGTTAGCGCGGTTCGACCGGTGGTCGATCGGCCACGTTCCGCGGGAGATAAACGCGCGCGCCGACGATCTAGCGAACGAGGCACTCGATGACGCGAACTAACGACGAACCCCCGGAGTGGGCGAAGGAACGAGCGCGAGAGGTGATGGCGGCCGAAGAGCCCGAGGGTGACGGGGACGCGGCCGAGGACGGCGCGAGCGACGACGATCGGGTCCCGGACGTGCCGGTCGAGGTCGTCGACGAGGCGGAGCGGCTCACGCGGCTCGCCCGGCGGACCGAGGACGACGCGGCCGCCGCGTTCTACCGCGATCGCCGCGACGAACTCGTCGCGGGTCACGACTACGCCCCGCGGCTCCGCGAGGACGACGACACCCTCGTGTTGTACCCCGACGAGTGGATGGCCGACGGGACGGTGCAGCTCGACCGGATCGAGACCACCGACCGGGCCGTCGAGGTGTCGCTGTCCGGGCCGGGCGACGCCGACCGCTACGACGAGATCGCCGCCTACAACGAGGCGGTCGCCGACGCGGTCGCCGACGCGCACGGCGAGCCGCACGCCGACACCGCCCGCAGCTTCGCGGCGTTCATGAGCAATCACTACGTCCGCGCGGTCGACGACGCCGCGCCCGCGGTGCGCGAGGAGTTCCGGGAGGAGTACCTGCCGCGGAACGGCTGGCCGACCGACGAGCAGCTCGCCGTCGTCGAGGAGTCCCTGACGGTGATCGAGTCGACCGCCGCCGAGGTCGACGGGCCGGACTCGCCGTAGTCGAGCCCCGGATCGGCGGTCGCGGCGGCGACGACGCCGCCGTCGCTCAGAAGGTTGAGGGCGCGCGGTTTTCACCGCGCGTGCGTGTGCCAGAATTGCGTCGGTTAGTCGCCGGTGCGTCTCGCGGGGCCTTCGGGCGTTACTCGCCGAGGAGCGCGCGAATCTCGTCGCCGCGCGCCTCGTCGGTAACGAACCGGTCGAGGACCCACTCCAGCTGTCCGAGGACCGCGTCGTGGCCGGCCTCGGTCAGCTCGTACTGGTTCGTCCGCTTGTCGAGCTCGCTCTTTTCGACGAGCCCGTCCTCGACCAAGTCGTCGAGGTTGGGGTAGAGCCGCCCGTGGTTGACCTCGGAGCCGTAGTACGCCTCCAGCTCGCGCTTGATGGCGAGCCCGTACATGGGTTCCTCCGACAGAATCGCGAGGATGTTCTGTTGGAACGCCGTTAGGTCCGATGCCGGTCGCGCTGCCTCCGTGTCAGTAACTGCTTGTGCCTCTGACATAGTTGACTGAAGGGAAGCCGAACTTATAACCTTTCTCAAGGTTCGTCGGTGTTTAAATACCTAGCTGCGGAAGAAACCCCTGATACCCCCGATATCGGAGCTATCGGATGCGACGCCGCCGATACGGACCGACCGCCGCATCCGAGTGATCGCCGGTCAACGAGACGCATCCGTGACGATCTATCAGACGAGTCGGAAGGTTCGGGTGGAAATTGACAGTTGATCAACTGGTAAACCGGCCGGATGTCGGTCGAGGAACGGGGCTCCGAAACGGCCGGATCGACGAGACGATCGATCAAAAGCGGGGGTCACGTCGACGGGGCTCCGGCCTCGCCGAGGTCGCGACGGCGAGGGGAACCCGAAAGGACTTTGCGACCCTTGGACCGAATATCTGGCACATGGTCAACCTCTGGGAAGAACTCGAGACGGGTCCGGACGCGCCCGACGAGATCTACGCGGTCGTGGAGTGTCTCAAGGGCGAGCGGAACAAGTACGAGTACGACAAGGACATCCCCGGCGTCGTCCTCGACCGCGTGCTCCACTCGAACGTCCACTACCCGTACGACTACGGCTTCATCCCGCAGTCGTACTACGACGACGAGGACCCGTTCGACGTGATGGTGCTCGTCGAGGACCAGACGTTCCCCGGCTGCGTCGTCGAGGCCCGCCCCGTCGCGCTCATGAAGATGGACGACGACGGCGAGCAGGACGACAAGGTGATCGCGGTGCCCACCGAGGACCCCCGTTTCGACCACATCGAGGACCTCGCGGACATCCCCCAGCAGATCCGCGACGAGATAGACGAGTTCTTCTCGACGTACAAGAACCTCGAGGCCGGGAAAGAGGTCGAGACCCTCGGCTGGGAGGACAAGGCGGCCGCGAAAGCGGCGATCGAACACGCGCAGGACCTGTACGCCGACGAGTTCGGCGAGTAGCCCCGAAATAGGAGAATCGGATAACCACTGAACATACCCTCCCGCGGGCGGGATGCGTTATGCCCATGAGTAATTTTTAGTCGGTGCGTCGCGTACGCCCAGACAGAGCTATGAGCGCGAGCACCCCGTCCGTCGGCATCGACCACCCGACGGTCGTCCCCGCCAACTTCGATCCCGACCGCCGCGACGACGACCGCGAGTCCCCGGGGGACTCCGACGGCGACACCGAGGCGTAATCGCCTCAGATCAGGCGTTCTCGACGACGGCGGACAGCCGGCTGGCGTCGGCGACGAACGACTCGAACCGGTCGTCGACCCACTCGACCACCGCCGGGTCCGTGGACTCCAGCACGCATCGGGGGTTGTTCCGGCGGTCGTACGCCGTCACGCAGGCGACGTCGTCGCACCTGAACACGCCGTACTCGATCGGCTCCGGCGAGACGTAGACCGTCGCGTCGTCGTCGTCGAGCGCTCGGTCGGTCGCCGGCCCGAAGTCGGCGATCGACGCCTCGACGACGTCGCGGTCGATGACGAGCTCGACCTCCGCGCCGGCGTCGAGCGCGGTCGCGGCCGCCCGGTTGAACTGCTGGATAACGATCGGCGAGACCGCGCGGATCTCGGCGCCGCAGCCCTCGCGGAGGAGCTCGGTGATCCGGTCGACCGCGGCGAGCGGGTTCCCGTCCGTCGCGACGGTCAGTTCGCCGGCGTCGAGCGCTTCCGGAGGGAACTCGGCGCCCACGCGTTCGAGGTCGGCGGCGAACCCCCCGTACCGGTCGGCGAGCTCCACCTCGTCCAACAGGGCCTCGTACGCGTCGTGGACGCGCTCCCCCGTCGGCGTCACGCGGTAGGTCGCGTCGCGTTTGACGACCCAGTCGCGCTCGCGGAATCCCCCGAGGATCCGCTGGACCGTCGTCCGGGTCGCGTCGACCGCGTCCGTCAGCGCGGCCGGGCGACGCGGCTCCCGCCGGAGCGTCCGGAGGACCGCGACACGGACCGGCGACCCGGCGAGGTACTGTGCGCCGTCGTGTCCGTGGTCGGCCGTCATCGTATACGCGGTGGCTACGGGTACCGCACGCTTAATCGTACCGCGTCACGGCCGGTGCTGGAACGAGACCACCGTCCCGATGGTGTCCTCGCCGTCGATCGTCTCCGTGCGCACGGTGGCACCGACGACCGCGTCCGCGCCGAGCGCCTCCTCGATCACCGCTCGGAGGGCGTCGGGGTCGGCCCCCTCTTGGAGCACCGGGACGCGCACCTGCCGTCGGTTGACCGCGACGTCACCGAGGTCGTAGTCGGTGTGCTCGAACGCCTCCCGTATCGCGGCGGCGGTGTCCGTCATACCCGCTCTCGGTCGCGGGAGGTGAAAAACGGCGGGGCGACCGGGGCGCGCCGTCTCGAACCACCGCTCCGCCGACGGTCAGGCGTACGCGTCGTACTCCTCGCCGAACAGCGCGAAGTAGGCCACGCCGACGAGCCCGATCGCGCTCGCGAGCCCGAACGCGACGACGGGATCCCCCGCGACGGAGAGCCCGGTTCCCGGCACCGAGAACCCGCCGTAGATCAGGCCGCCGAGCGCCGCGCTCGGGATGACGACCGCGTTGCGGAGGAGGTAGTACGACCCCGAGACGCGACCGCCGGTGTCGCGCTCTGCGGGGCCGACGATCAGCGCCTTGTGCGCGGGGAGCCCCGCGAACCGGAGGCCGGAGAACGCGAACAGCGCGACGACGAGCGGCGCGGTCAGGGGCGTGTCGGCGGGGACGTTGATGAGCAGCGCCGGGAACGCCGCGTACACGAGGAAGCCGAGCGCGACGACCGGCTTGAGCCCCACCCGCTCCGCGGCGCGCGCCGCGGGCGGCATAGAGACGAGCGCGACCGACATCTCGATCGCCAGCAGCACGCCGAAGAAGGCCGCGGGCGACAGGGAGAGGGGGCCGACGTCGAGGCCGACCTCGAGGAACTGCGTGATCACGATGACGAAGAACACGTACACCATTCCGTTCGCGAACCGCACGAGCGTGTCGCCGACGAGCAGCGGGCGGAGTTCGGGCGGGAGGCTCCGGAGGTCCTCGACCACCTCGCTTACCCCCTCGAACTCCTTGCCGAGCGTGTCCTCGCTCGCGTCGTAGAGCGTGTGTTGGAGCGCGGTGGCGACAACGCCGAACAGGAGCGCCACCGCGAGCACGTACTGGAAGCTCACGGTGAAGTCGGCCGCGTACTGGATGATCCCCGCCGCGATCAGCGGGCCGATCAGGAACGCGGTCCGGCGGAACACCTCGGTGCTCGCGAACCCGCGCGCCAGCCGCTCCGGCGGCACCGACTGCTTGACGATCGCGAACGTCGCGCCGAGCCCGAACGACTTCCACGCCTGCGCTAAGAATAGCCCGACGAAGATCCAGATCCACGGCTCGAAGACGACGCCCGCGAACCGCACGGTCCCGAGGGTCGGCGCGACGAGCCACACGCCGAACCCGAGGCTCGATAACAGTCCGAACAGCGTGAGCGCGAGCCGCGACCCGATCCGGTCCGAGAGCCGCCCGCCCGGGTACGGGTACACCGCGCCGATGACGTTTCCGACGGTCCCGAACAGCCCGATGACGAACGCGCTCGCCCCCAACGCGGACATGTACTCGGGGACGTACCGGTTCGTCATCTGGAAGCCGAGGCTGAACGCGAACATCGCGAGCGACAGGACGAGCACGTCCCGCCGCAGCGAGAGGAACTGACGGAACGGGTCGAGGAGGTCGACGTCGTCCGCCTTTCCCATGCTGATAACTGCGCCGAAACGCCCTTTAATACACCGATGATACGGCCGAGCGAGGCGGTGCGGCGCCGATCGGCTCGATCGTTGCCGAGTTTGTTTATAACTCTTGAGTATTCAAATATCAGGAAATGGTTGGCGCACAATAATGTGTGATTTAATTACATGCGATATCTTGTGTAATATGCACGAAAGTGTTGCAGAATACGTGGCAGAGCACCCGAAGATGGCCGGCGTCCTGTTCACCGCGCTCCTCCTGCTGACGCAGGCGGCGCCCGCGGCGGCGGGCGCCCTCTCGTCGACCGCCGGGCCGTAATCAGTCGAATTCGTCACTCCAGACGAGTCCCGATTCGGTAAAGACCGGAAGCACCTCAAGATTGAGAAACGTCTTGAGTTCCGACTCACGTACATTTTGCAGATCGATATTACTCGGGACGTAGTAGTTAGCCGTATCCGATCCGGTGTTCGGAGTCGTCAGCGTTCCAACGCCGTAAGGGCCGTTCGGGTACGTTTTGATCGAGAAGTCCCACGGTGGCCCACCGTTGTGCACCTCGACGACTGCAGCCGTCCCGCTCTGGCTCTGACAGATCGTCGTCCCACCGTCGCCGACGACGATATACTGGTAGCCGGTGATCAGTTCGCGCTTCGCGACGTTCAGCGCGGTCCGGAGATTGAAGCCGCCGTTCATCAGCCGGGCGATGATGCGACCGAGCTGCGTCGCGGGGGAGTTCGCCACGTCGGAGAGAGTGACGATGCCGCCGCGGGAACCGCGGTGGACCAGCGCCTCGCCCTGCCGGTACGACTGGCAGGCGTTGAGCAGGAAGGCGCTGATGCCGACGTCGAGGTCCTCGTCGGTCAAGTCGAGGTACTCGTCGGTACACTGCATCCCGCGGTGGTCGACGTGGCCGACGTAGTGGAGGAAGTCGACGTCGGACTCGAGGACGTCGCGCATCTCCGCGCGGGTGAGGTCGTGGCGCACCTCGATGTCGAACTGGACCATGTCGCGGAGGCCGTACAGGTCCGCGACCTCGCCCTCCTCGCGCATCTGCTCGTCGTTGCAGACGACGAGCACGGAGATCCGCGACTGCTCGACCTGACCGGCCTCCAGCCGGCGGTAGTACGCGTCGAGGGTGGCCTTGTTGGCGTCGAGCGGGACCCCCTCGCCGACCCACGCGTGCTCGACGGTGTCGACCGGTTCCGGCTGCACGAAGTCGGCGTCCGCGGGGACCGCGCTGCGGTCGGTCGAGGCGTCGGCGCCGCGGGAGACGCCGGCGTCGGCGCCGCGGACGGGTTCGGTTCCGGCACCGCCACGGACGGGCTCGGTCCCGGCGCCGCCACGGACGAACTCGTCGGGACCGAGCGGCGCCGAGCGCGGAGCCGAGTCGGCGCCCGAACCGCGGAAGAGCCCGACGCCGCCGCCCTCGCCCGCGGTCACCGGGGTGACCGTCTCGGGAGACCGGACGACCGACAGCTCCCCGGCGACGAACGGGAGCATCTCGACGTTCTCGGGATCGGGGCGCACGTCGGTCGTCAGCGTCCACTGCGGGAGTTCGGGCTCGACCCGCCGGAACGGTACGTCGAGGTACTCGCCCAGCCGCTCCGCGAGCGGCAGGTCGTACAGGCGGCCCCAGTCGAGGTCCAGGTCCGTCGTCTCGCGCTCGTGGAGGTCGACCGGGTAGAACCCCTCGGTGCGGGCGAGGCAGTCGAAGTGGAACGACTGCCGGAGCGCCTCGGCGGCCCGGCGCTCGAAGTCCGGCTCCAGCGGGTGGCTCCAACCGTCGCCCTCGATCCGGGGCGCGTCCCCGGGGACGACGTCGGCCGCGAAGTAGTACGCCAGCGAGACGATCGGGTAGAGGTGCTCGTAGGTCGGCGGCACGACGATCCGGACCCCGGAGTCGGGCGGTTCGATCCGGTCCGGGACGCGGAGCTCGTCGCCCGCCTCGATCAGCGGCGGGTGCCCCCGGAGGGTGGGGAACGACCGCTCCGGGCTCGTCGTCTGGAGCGCGGAGCCCAGCAGCGACACGGCGTCCATCAGCGACTCGGGATCGGTCGGCGTCTCGATCGTCCCGGCGGGCACCTGGTGGAGCGAGCGGAACCCGAGCGCGACTTCGGCGGGGGCATCGAGGTCGATCCGGGTGGTTCGGTCCGTCGTCGACACCGAGAAGCCGGACTCGAAGGCGAGGTAGAACTTGGTCGGCGCGGGGTCGATCCCGACATGGTACTGGTCCGACGGCATCGCGTAGGAGTCGCCCCGAGTGAGGAGGGTCCCGTCGCCGGCGCGCGTCTCGACGATGGTGACCCGGGGGATCTCGACCGACGCGGTCTCGACGGTGACGCTGGCGTCGACCGGGAAGTAGTGCGCCTGCTCGGGGGTCGCGACCGGGTCGACCGCCCGGTCGGTGTACACCTCGAACTGGGTGTTCTCGATGTGGTCCGTGACCGTGAGTCCGGCGTCGGCAGACAGCGGGTCGATGTCGATGCTCATGTGTGTGGGACCGCACCCGACCGCCGGCCGGGGTGCCGGATCGCCGGGGGCGGGTCCGGCGCGACGGAGCGCGTGCCGGTCCCGGGCGCCCGGCGAACGCGGCGCTCGGTACCGGTTTGTTGACCGAGACGGCGATAAAGCTTGTGTCGGTGAATCGCCGTGGACCGAACGGATAAAGGGGCGCCCGACCCACATTCGCGTAATGATCACGCTTGGAACGGCCCGCGCCCCGCCGGGCGAGACGGACACGGGCCGTCTCGAAGTGGGGGAGACGCGGGACGGGAGCCCCGTGCGGCTGCCGGTCGCCGTCATCAACGGCGCGACGGACGGAGAGACGCTGTACGTGCAGGCGGTCAGCGACGGCGACGAGCTCAACGGGCTCGGGGTCGTCAACCGCGTCGTCCCGCGGATCGACCCGACGGAGCTGTCCGGCGCGGTCCTCGTCGTCGGCATCGTCAACTACTTCGGCTTTCAGGTCGCGGAGCATCGGAACCCGATCGACGACCGGAAAATGAACCGGGGGTACCCCGGCGACGAGGACGGGACGACGAGCGAGCGGATCGCCCACGCGACGTTCCAGGCGGCGAAGCGCGCGGACCTCATCTTAGACCTCCACCAGGGATCGACCAGCCGGATGATAAACGAGACGCGGGTGCGGTGCGGAATTCGCCATCACCTCCACGGCGACTGCCTGGAGCTCGCGAAGGTGTTCGGCTGCGGGCACGTCCTCGACATCAAGGGCCCGGACGGTCAGCTCGCGCGGGCCGGGCCGGAGCACGGGATCCCGACGATCGACCCCGAGCTCGGCGGCGCCGTCGGCTGGGACGAGGAGTCGATCCGATACGGCGTCGATGGGGTGTTCAACGTGCTCCGGCACTACGGCTTCCTCGACGGCGGCGCCGACGTCGAACGGCAGGTCCGGGCGCGCGGGTTCGACCAGTACGGGTCCCCCGCGGGCGGGCTCGTCAGATTCGAGCGCGACCTCGGCGAGCGCGTCGAGGCCGGCGACGCCCTCTTCGAAGTGACGGACACCTTCGGCGAGCTGAAAGGGCGCGTGACCGCCGACGCCGACGGGATCTTCTGGCGGACCAGGCGGCTCCCGCAGGTCGCCGCCGGCGAGTACGTCTGCTCGGTCGGCACCAACGTCGACCGCTACTGATGCGGACCGACGACGACCAGACGGGACCGGACGCGGGGGAAGCGAGCCCGGGAGGAGACGACGCCCCCGAGCGACTCGCCTGCCCCGAGTGCGGTCGGACCGTCGCCGACCGGTGGCGTTGCGAGTGCGGCGCCCCCCTGAACTTCGCCGACCCGCCGATTCCGGATCGCCCGGCCCCGGACGCCGAAGCGGGCGAGACCCTCGACACGGGCGCCGGGCTCTGGGCGTTCGCGGCGTTCCTCGCCGTCGGCGACGACCCCGCCGACCGGGTGACGCTCGGCGAGGGGATGACCCCGCTCGTCGACGCCGACGGGCCGCGGGGCGACGCCGACGGGCCGCGGGGCGAATCGAACGGTTCGCGGGGCGACACCGGGCCCGACGGAGCGGAGTGGAACGCCGAGTTCAAGCTGGAGTACGTCTTCCCCACCGGATCGTTCAAGGACCGAGGCGCGACGACGACGCTCACGCGCGCCCGGGAGCTCGGCGTCGACCGCGTCGTCGAGGACTCGTCCGGCAACGCCGGCGCGGCGATCGCGACGTACGCGGCCCGGGCGGGGATCGACGCCGCGGTGTACGTGCCGGCCGACGTCAAGGAGTCGAAGCTCCGCGCGATCCGCCGCGCCGGGGCGGATCCGGTCCGGATCGAGGGCGGTCGGAGCGACGTGACCGACGCCTGCGTCGCCGCGCTCGGTGGAGGCGGCAAGGGCGACGCGGGCAGTGAGGACGGCGAGGGCGACGCGGGCGAAGGTGGCGGAGGTCCCGGCGCCGCCGCGTGGTACGCCAGCCACGCCTGGAACCCGGCCTTCTTCGAGGGGACGGCCACGGTCGCCTACGAGATCGCTCGCCAGCGCGGCTGGGAGGCCCCGGACGCGGTCGTCACGCCGCTCGGCCACGGCACCCTGTTCCTCGGCGCGTACCGGGGGTTCCGGCGGCTCGAACGCGCCGGCTGGATCGACGCGGTCCCGCGGTTGTTCGGCGCGCAGGCGGCCGGGATCGCCCCGATCGTCCGGGAGCTGCACGGGCCGGAGGCCGCCCACCCCGACGGACGCGTCAACGCGGCGGCCGACGGGATCCAGATCGCGGAGCCGGTTCGGAAAGGGGAGATCCTCGACGCCGTCGCCGAGACCGGCGGCGACGCGCTCGCGGTGACGGAGTCGGCGGCGGAGCGCGAGCTCGACCGGCTCCACCGGGCGGGCTTCTACACCGAGCCGACCTGCGCCGTCGCGCCGACCGCGCTCCGGGCGCTCCGCGAGCGCGGGACCCTCGCGGCCGACGACGACGTCGTCGTCCCCCTGACCGGGAGCGGGCTGAAAGGGTGACGGGCGGCGAGTGCTGACGGGCGGCGAGTTCCCGACGCGGTGGCCCGCGCCACCGCCACTCCTTTTCAGTCGCGTCCCGTGGTACCGCGCATGGAGGTCCTCGTCTACGGCGCCGGCGCGCTCGGCAGCCTGATCGGCGGGCTGTTGGCCCGGAGCCACGACGTCACCCTCGTCGGGCGCGACCCGCACATGCGGCGGATCCGGGAGGACGGGCTCCGGATCGACGGGGAGATCGACGAGCGCGTCCGTCCGCGGGCGCTCACCGACGGGACGCACCGCGCCGCCGATCTCGCCGTGGTCACGACGAAGGCGTACGACACCGACGCGGCGGCGCGGGCGCTCGCGACCGGCGAGTACGACGCGGTCTGCTCGCTGCAGAACGGGCTCACGGAGGATCGGCTCGTCGCCGCGCTCGACCCGACCGTGCTCGCCGGCACCGCGAGCTACGGCGCCCTGCTCGCCGAGCCCGGACGGGTGACGTGTACGGGGATCGGCGAGGTCGTCGTCGGCTCGCTCGCCGGCGGTCGGGACCCCCTCGCGGAGCGCGTCGGTGCCGCGTTCGACGAGGCCGGGATCGAGACGACGGTCGCCGCGGACATGCCCCGACGCCGGTACGAGAAGCTCGCGGTCAACGCGGGGATAAACGGCCCCTCCGCGCTCGCGCGCCTCACCAACGGCGCGACGCTCGACGGGCCGGGCGGCGAGGTGGCGCGCGAGGCGGCCCGCGAGGTGGCCCGCGTCGCGCGCGCCGACGGCGTTGATCTCGGCGAGGACGAGGCGGTCACCGCCGTCGAGCGCGTCGCCGACGAAACCGCGGCCAACCGCTCGTCGATGCACGAGGACGTCGCCGCGGGGCGTCGGACCGAGGTCGACGCGATCTACGGCGCCGTCGCCGACCGCGCCGACCGCTTCGGGGCCGCGGCGCCGACGTGTCGGACGATCGCGTCGCTGATCCGCGCGTGGGAACTGGGCGAAGGGCTCCGGGAATCCGCGTGAAAAATATCCGAGAATCCGCGTGACTGCGGCCGGGAGTCGCTGGTGAACGGGGCGGCGCGGGACAGCCGGAAGGCCGTCGATACCGTCGAGCGACTACCGAGTCAGCACCACTCCTCGAGGACGGTCGCGTCGGTCTCGTCGACCGAGACCCACGCGTTCTCCCGCGAGACGTCCGCGATCACCAGCTCCGATCGCGACGCGGACGAGTCGATCGACGCCATGATGTCCGGCGAATCGTCGGCGTCGAGCGTCGGGTCCGCGGGCAGCGCGGTCCGACGGTGATCGGGGTCCGGGTCGTCCCAAGGAGTGGAACTCCGTGACATGATTGTCAATTGTTCACAGTACGTATAAGCGTTCCGAACCGAAGCCGACCGCAGTCGGCGAATTCCCGGTTCGATCGAGCGGATCGACGGCGAATCCGGGATAGAACCGTCGATCGGACGGCCCGGGGCGCCGGTCGGGCGTCGATCCGACGGATCGGTCGGATAGTTGTCGGATACGTGACGCCGTTCGAGCGCCGACCCGCGGCCGCGCCGTCTCCGACCACCTTCGCAGTATACAAGAGGTGCCACGCTGAAAGACGGTGCATGAACGTGTCAGACGCCATGACGCCGCGGTCGGATCTCGTCGTCGTCGAGATTCCCGGGAGCCGGAACGACGTGCTGGAGTACATCCAGGAGTACGGCTTCTCCTCGGTCCCCGTCGTGAAGGACGTCGACGGCGACGAGGTGTACCGCGGCCTCGTCACTCGCGACGACCTCATCGAGCAGCCGGACGAAGACCAGCTCGCGCTGCTGATGCGGGAGGTCCCGACGATCGGCGCGGACGAGGACCTCGTCGACGCCGCGGCCACGATGGTCGCCGAGCGCTCCCGCCGCCTCCCCGTCGTCGACGGCGACGAGCTCGTCGGCATCCTCACCGTCACCGACGTGGTGCGGGCGATCGCCCGCGGCGAGATCAACGGGGGCACCGAGGTCGGCGAACTCGCGACCGAGGCGGTCAACGCGACCCACACCGAGACCCCGCTGCCGGTCGCCGAGCGGGAGATCGGCCTCGCGAACGTCCCCTACGCGGTCGTGCTCGACGACGACGCCGCGATCGCCGGCATGCTCACCGAGGTCGACATTCTCGAGGTCGCCCGCGTCGTCGAGGGCGAGGCGAGCACGGGCGACTCGATCGCCGAACAGGACTCCGAGTGGTCCTGGGAGGGTATCAAGGCCACCGGCGCGCGCTACCTCCCGACCCGCAACGTGGAGCTCCCGGCGGAGGCGGCGCGCCACTTCATGACGGAGGACCTCGTCACGGTCAGCGGCACCCGGACGGCGAAGGAGGTCGCACAGGAACTCATCAGCAACGACATCGAGCAGGTTCCCCTGGTCAACGGGACCGATCTCAACGGTATCGTGCGCGACGTCGACCTGCTGGAGGGCCTCTAGATGGCCGCGGACGACCTCGTCGAACTGGCGAAGCGACGGGGCTTCTTTTTCGGCTCGAACGGCGCGTACGGGGGGACGGCCGGCTTCTACACGTTCGGTCCGCAGGGCGCGGCGCTGAAGCGGAACCTCGAGGACGCGTGGCGCGACCGGTTCACCATCCGCGAGGGGAACCGCGAGATCGAGGCGCCGACGGTGATGCCGGAGGCCGTCTTCGAGGCGTCCGGCCATCTCGAGGGGTTCGACGACATGCTCGTCGAGTGCGGCGAGTGCGGCGAGTCCCACCGCGCCGACCACCTCGTGGAGGCCGTCACGGAGATCGAGGACGCCGAGGCGCTCCCCGGCGACGAGGTCGAGGACCTCATCGCGGACAACGAGATCGCCTGCCCCTCCTGTGGCACCCCGCTCGCCGGCGAACCCGTCGAGGACTTCAACCTCATGTTCGCGACCGACATCGGCCCGGGCGACGGCCAGCCCGGCTACCTCCGGCCGGAGACGGCCCAGGGGATCTTCGTCGAGTTCCCGCGACTGAAGGAGTACGCCCGCGGGAACCTCCCGTTCGGGATCACCCAGATCGGACCCGCCTACCGCAACGAGATCTCGCCGCGCGGCGGGCTCCTCCGCCTGCGCGAGTTCACGCAGGCCGAGCTGGAGCAGTTCATCGACCCGGAGGAGGACGAACCCCCGCTGGACCGCGTCCGCGACGTCGACGTCCGGCTGTACCCGGCGACCGAACAGGAGGCCGAGGACGGCGAGTACGTCGAGACGACGGTGGGCGAGGCGGTCGACGAGGGCGTCATCGGCTCCCCGTGGGTCGGCTACTACCTCGGCGTCGCCAAGGCGTGGTACGAGCGCGTCGGCGTCGACACCGACCGGTTCCGGTTCCGCCAGCACCTCGCGGGCGAGCGCGCCCACTACGCGGCCGACTGCTGGGACGCCGAGAGCGAGGTCGACGGCGACTGGATCGAGATCGCCGGCTTCTCGTACCGCTCCGACTACGACCTCTCGAAGCACGGCGAGTACGGCGACGACTCGTTCACCGTGTTCAAGCGCTACGACGAGCCGAAGACGGTCGAGCGCGCGACGGTCGACCCCGACATGTCAGTCCTCGGTCCCGAGTTCGGCGGCGACGCCGGCGCGGTCGCCGCGGCGCTGGAGACGCTCGCCGAGCGCGACCCCGACGCCTTCCACGGCGAGACGGTCGCGGTCGACGTGAACGGTGAAAGGCATGAAGTCGACGTCGACGTCGCGAACTTCGCCGTCGAGGAGACCACCGAGAGCGGCGAGCACATCACCCCGCACGTCGTCGAGCCGTCCTTCGGCGTGGGCCGCACCGTCCAAACGCTCCTCGCGCACTCGTATCGCGAGGACGAGGTCGACGACGAGGCGCGGACGTACCTCTCGCTGGAGCCCGAGATCGCGCCCCAAGACGCGGCGGTATTCCCGCTGGTGACGAACGACGACCGGCTCGTCGACCTCGCGGACCGGGTCGCGGGCGACCTGCGCGCGGCCGGCCTCGCGGTGGCGTACGACGACTCCGGCTCGATCGGGCGGCGCTACCGCCGCCAGGACGAGGTCGGAACGCCGTTCTGCGTCACGATCGACCGCGACGGGATCGAGGGGGACGGCCCCGACACCGTCACCGTCCGCGAGCGCGACTCGGCCGCGCAGGTCCGGGTCCCCGCCGACGACCTGGCCGGCGAGTTGGCCGCGCTCCGCGCGGGCGAGTCGTTCGACGCGCTGCGGGACCGGTACCAGAGCGTCGAGACGGACGTCGAGACCAACTGACCCGTGCCCCTTCCGGCGGCGGAGTGGCGGGCCGACGTGGAGTTCGAGCGGCGGCTGGTCCACTCCGGGGGGACCCTCTACCCGGTGCCGTACCTGCTCGGCTGGTTCACGTGGACGGAGACGCGCTACTTCCTCCTCGCCGCGCTCGCCGTCGTCCTCACGCTGGAGTTCCTCCGGCTCGTCGTCGGGCTCGACCACTGGCTCTACCGGAAGCTCACCCGGGAGTACGAGACCGACGCGCTCGCCGGCTACGCGCTGTACCAGGTGAGCATGACCGGCGCGGTCCTCCTCTTGGAGCCGACCCTGGCGATCCCCGCGATGTGGATGCTGTCGGTCGGCGACCCCGTCAGCGGCGCGCTGGGGGACAACGAGGCCACCGAGGCGAAGCGGCCCGCCGCGTGGGTCGCGATGTTCCTCGTCTGCTTCGGGCTCGCCGTTCCGTTCACCATCCCCGCCTTCGGCCCCGACGTCGGCGTCGTCGTCGCGGGCGCGGGCGCCGCCCCCGCCGCGGTCGCGGACGGCCTCCCACCGATAATCCGTGGCGTCGCCGTCGACGACAACCTCACCATCCCGCCCGCCGCCGCCGGCGGGATGCTCCTCGCGCTCGCGGTGGTGGGGTAGGCACAGCGCGGATCACGGCGCGGATCACGGCTCGGCAACGAGCGAAGAGCGAGGAGCGAGGAACGCAGAGGGCGTTTATATACAAACGCGGCGGTGGCGCGTGCCGATGAGCGCCCGGAGGGCGCGAATCGCACGCGCGAGGGAGTCGGACCGGCGCGACCGCGCCGGTCCGACGAGGCTGGGGAGGCGTGAGGTGCGGTCGTGGTGCGGGGCGGGACTCAAAGGGGCAGCCGCGAGGCGGGCGCAGGCGACGGAAGCACCGCAGGGAACGAACGAAGTGAGTGACCGAGGAGCGCAACGAGCGTGCGCCCGCCTCGCGGCTGGGGCTTTGGAGGTGTTCAACGCGTCAACAACGACTTATAACCGAGCGGCTGGGGCTTTGGAGGTGTTCATCGCGACGTCAACGAGAGCAACGATCGATACCCGATCAACGGAGAGATGACCAGACAGATTGCACCCGCGGCTACCGAACAAACGGGTCGCAGAGAACGAATGAGGGGACGACCGCTTACGTGGCGCGGCGTTCCGTCGCCTTCGGGCGGAGGTTCTTGTAGCCGCACTTGCGGCAGCGCTTCGCGTCGGGGGCGTTGCGGGCGTTACAGCGCATGCAGATCTGCCGGTCGAGGTTGCGGCGTTCCGCGGCGTCGAAGCTGGCCATACGGCTACTGTCGCGGCGACGCTGTAAAAGGTTGCGAGACGCGGCGGCGGGTCGGCGGTACCCCGGACCGCCGAAACCGAACGGGCGGTCCGAGCCTCAGGCGCCGGCCTCGGACAGCGCGGCCTCGATGTCCTCGCGCTGGGTGACGCCGACGAAGCGGTCCACGACGCCGTCGTCGTTCTCGATGATCAGCGTCGGGAGCGAGCGGACCTGGTACTGGTTGGCGACGTCCTGCTCCTCGTCGACGTTCACCTTCTGGAGCTCGAAGGCGTCGCCGAGGTCCTCCTGGATCTCCTCCAGGATCGGGTCCTGCGTCTTACACGGGCCGCACCAGTCAGCGTGAAAATCCAGCAGTCGAACAGTCATTATCCGACCGGTTCTACCGGCGGACCGCGCATAAGGGTTTCCCACTCGGCGATACGCGGGGGCTGTCGGATTCGGCTCGCCGGCCGCGGCCGAGGCTCGTCGGCCGCGAGCGAAACGTTTAGAACGCCGCGCGGGTCACTGACGAGTATGAGCAGTGGCTCCAACTCCGGCGGGCTGATGTCCAGTGCGGGACTGGTCCGCTACTTCGACAACGAGGACCGGAACGCGATCTCGATGAGTCCCAAGACCGTCCTCGCGTTCTGCGTCCTCTTCGGCGTCTTCGTGCAGATCCTCTCGCTGACGGTCGCCTAACGGTCCGACGTCTCCGTTCGAACACTTCCCGCCGGCTGACCGGTAGCGCGCCCTTTTTGCCCGTCCCCGACCGAGTGAGTGACATGAAAGCAGGCGTCATCGCCGTGCAGGGCGACGTGGCCGAGCACGCCGCCGCCGTCCGGAACGCCGCGGCCGCTCACGACGAGTCCGCCGAGGTCGTCGAGGTCCGCGACGCCGGTATCGTGCCGAACTGCGACGTGCTCCTCATGCCGGGCGGGGAGTCGACGACCATCTCGCGGCTGATCCACCGAGAGGGGATCGCCGCGGAGATCCGCGAGCACGTCGCGAGCGGGAAGCCCGTGCTCGCCACCTGCGCCGGCCTCATCGTCTGCTCGCGGGACGCGAAGGACGACCGCGTCGACGCGCTCGAACTCGTCGACGTCTCCGTCGACCGCAACGCGTTCGGTCGGCAGAAGGACTCCTTCGAGGCGAAGATGCCGGTAACCGGTCTCGACGAGCCGTTCCACGCCGTCTTCATCCGCGCGCCGCTCATCGACGAGGTCGGCCCGGACGTCGAGGTGCTCGCGACCGTCGACGGCCGCCCGGTGGCCGTTCGCGACGGCCCCGTCGTCGCCACCGCGTTCCACCCGGAGCTCACCGACGACCCGCGGATCCACGACCTCGCCTTCTTCCCCGATCGCGAGGTGGTCGCGTGAGCGACCCCGAGACCGACGCGCGAGAGGACCCCGACGCCCCGCCCGAGGCCGTCCTCGACGAGCTGTTCGCCACCATCGCGTCCCGGAAGGCGGAGCTCCCCGAGGGCTCGTACACGGCCTCGCTTTTTACCCACGAGAAGGGCGAGAACGCCGTCTTAGAGAAGATCGGCGAGGAGTCGACCGAGGCCATCCTCGCGGCGAAGGACGACGATCTCGACGAGCTCACCGCCGAGAGCGCCGACCTCGTCTATCACCTGCTGGTGCTGCTCGCGATGAAGGATCTCGACCTCGACGACCTCCGCGGCGAGCTCCGCGAGCGGTTCTGACCGCCCACTGCTCGCCGCCTACCGCTCCCGTTCCAGCTCGCGGTCGATGTCGTCGAGCTCCTCCGTCTCGAGCTCGCTGGCGATCCGGCGCTCGAACTCCGCCTCGCTGATCTGTCCCTCGACGTACTGCTGGCGGAGGCGGTCCTGCCTGCTCTCCGAGGCGTCACCGGACGCGGTCGACGAGCTCGACCGCGACGCGCCGATCGAGTCCGAGTTCGCGGTCGGGTCGTCGCTCCCGAGGAACCAAGAGCCCGCCTTGTACGCGACGTACGCGAGCCCGGCGAGAACGGCGAGCGTGACGACCCCCGAGATCACCGCCCACGCGATGCTGAGGATCGCCGAGACGACGGAGACGAGGACGCTGACGCCGATGAGGACCGCCAACGCGACCGCGCCGTAGTAGAGGGCCTTCTTGCCGTCCATACCGAGGAGTCACGGGTCCGAGCGCAAATACCTTCTCCCGGGCTCGTCTGAGTGGCGGGCCCCTCGGCGTCAGAAGACTTATTCGATGCTACGGTCGTAAGTCAGTGAAATGAATCAGGAGCCGCGAGCGGCGACGATAGATACGGCCTCGGTCCGCGGGGAGGACCGCCCGTGACCGGGGAGCCGGATCCGGACGCCGACCGGCGGACCGTCGGTCGGCGGACCGTCCTCGGCGCGCTCGCGGGCGCCGGGAGCGCCGCGGTCGCCGGCTGCTCCGGCTCCGAGGCAGACGACGCCGCGACCGCCGGGTTGGAATCGGACCGGCTCGACGAGCTCGCGGCCCGGTTCGCGCCGACGCTGTACTTCGATTCGGCGGAGCCGTGGTTCCCCACGGACCCGCGCCCGTACGCGACCGAGGAGGACGGCGAGACGGTGGTCGACGGCTTCGCGGCGTTCGACGGCTACCACGAGCGGTACGACGAGGCCGGCGAGCCGCCGAACCCCACCGTGTTCTACAACGGGGTCCGGTACGAGGACTCCCCGCTCGCGGTCGTTCAGTTCTGGTTCTACTCCGCGTTCGACCAGTTCACCGCGAACTTCCACTGGCACGACTGGGAGGTGCTCCACGTCTTCGTCGACCTCGACACCGGCGACCCCCAGCTGTACGTCGCCAGCTCGCACTCCCGGAGCGTCCCGAACAACGAGTTCCTCGACCCCGACCCCGACGTGGTCCCGCGGATCCTCCACGAGCTCGGCTCGCACTCCAGCACGCTCTCGGTCAACGAGATCCCCGACCGGTTCCAGCGGGTCGGCGAGGACGGGCTGCTCGCGGACATCACCAACACGACGATCGACACCGTCGAGGACCTCCTCGGGATCCCGATCGCGTACGGCCTTCCCCGCGACGAGGGGGCCCGGCTCCCCTTCGTCGTCCCCGAGTACGAGGGCGAGCCGATCTACGAGCACCCAGACCTCCCGTCCGTCACCGAGGAGTCGCTGGTCGACGGGGCGCTGAGCGTCCGATCGCTCGACGCCCTGCGGTCGCCCCCGAGCGACCTCCCGCTCCGGGAGACGGGGATCGCGTTCCGCCACGCCGACCGCGAGGACGCGCTCGCGGACGAGACCGTCGACGAGGTCGTCGGCTACGAACTCGTCGAGAGCGCCGAACTGGAGGGGATATCGGCGTTCACCGGGCCGCAGCTCAGCTTCGAGTTCGCCGTCCCCGAGGCGGTCGAGGACGCCGTCGCGAGCCACATCACGACCACCGGCGTGCCGTGGGAGCAGCCGCGCTACGAGAACCCCGCGCTCGACGTCACGGCCGGGAACCACCGCGCCGAGCTCGCCGACCGATACGACGCCATCGCCGGCGACGCGGAAGTCGGCGGCGACGCCGCGGGCGCGCTCGACGCGGTCGTCGCCCGCGTGACGCGGGCGACCGAGACCGACGAGGCCCCCGACGGCGAGGGGCTGACGACGGCCGACGCGGGCGTCGAGTCGTTCGTCCTGATCGAGAGCGACCCCGAGGCGGTCCCGACGTTCGCGGGCGGGATCGCGGTCGCGAACGGCGTCCCCGAGGGCGACCACCGGCTGACGGTGAACGGCGCGGGGCGGGCGCCGCACAGCGAGGAGCTGACGGTCTCGGCTGACGAGCCAGTGACGGCCGCCGGCGTCGACGGCGAGATCCCGCTCGTCGCCCGCGAGGACGCGCGGAAGGTGGAGCTCTCGGACGAGGAGAGCGACGTCGACCTGACGCGGACGGCGATCGAGGACGACTTCGCCGGTCGGATCTACGACTCCGCGATCGACGGGAGCGACGCGGCCTACGTCCACGCCGGCGGCGCGTACACGACCGAGGTCCGCGACGCCGACGACGAGGTCGGCGCGTACCGGGTCAACCCGGACCCGCCGGGCTCGGAAGGCGATGACGGCGAGGATTCGGACGACGGCGAGGGGCGATCGCCGATCCGGATCGACCGCCCGGAGACCGGGGCGGCCCCGCTCGCCGGCTACGTCGCCGACGTGGCCGAGGAGACCCGCGCCGCGGTCGCGGCCGCGGCGGCGGAGGGCGGCGACGGAGACGGCGATGACGACGACGGGAGCGACGACACAGGTGGCGGGAGCGGGACGAGCGGCGGCGGAGGCGGTTCGGGCGGCGGCCCGTCGAACGCGGTGAACGGGCTCGAACGCGCGCTCGCGGCCGCGGTCGACGCCGCGGAGCGGGCCGAGGAGCGCGCCCGCGAGGGCGACGGCGAGGGGACGGAGCGTCAGCTGGCGAACGTGCTCGACCGGATCGCGCGGATCGAGGAGCGACTCGCGGCGGCGCGCGAGGGGCTCCCGCCCGGGCTCGCGAACGCGACCGGGAAGCGGGTCGAGCAGGCGACGAAGCGCGTCGAGCAGGCGCGGAACGCCGGGAAGCTGTAGGGCGAGCGGTCGGTTTCCTTCCCGGAACCGGCCGATTCGCGCCCACGAGGCGGTGTGTCACACCGCACCAGTGGATGGAAAGCTATACGACGCCGACCCGACCACGAGTATATAAGCAGATGTCTCAGGAGGGTTACGACCACACCGCGGTCGAGAATCGGTGGCAGGAGGCGTGGGAGGACGCCTCCGTGTATCACACGCCGGACGAGGCCGACGACCCCACCTACGTGCTGGGGATGTACCCGTACCCGTCGGGGAAGCTCCACATGGGCCACGTCCGCAACTACACCATCACGGACGCGTACGCCCGGTACCGCCGGATGCGCGGCGACGACGTGCTCCACCCGATGGGATGGGACGCGTTCGGGCTCCCCGCCGAGAACGCCGCCAAGGAGCGCGACACCAACCCCCGCGACTGGACGTTCGACTGCATCGACACGATGAAGGGCCAGATGAAGTCGATGGGGTTCGGCTACGACTGGGAGCGGGAGATCACCACCTGCACGCCGGAGTACTACAAGTGGAACCAGTGGCTGTTCAACCGCTTCGCCGACGCCGACCTCGTGGAGCGGCGCGACGCCGAGGTGAACTGGTGTCCCTCCTGCGAGACGGTCCTCGCCGACGAGCAGGTCGAGGGCGACGCCGAGCTGTGCTGGCGCTGCGACACGCCCGTCGAGACCCGCGACCTCGACCAGTGGTTCCTGAAGATAACCGAGTACGCCGACGAGCTGCTGGAGGCCATCGACGACCTGGAGGGGTGGCCCAACTCGGTGCGCCAGATGCAGCGGAACTGGATCGGCCGGCAGTACGGGACGACGCTGGACTTCGAGGTGAGCGAGGCGCGGAGCGCCTCGAACGGACGCGGCGAGGGAACCGAGCCGCGGGAGTACGGCCCCGTCGAGGCGTTCACCACCCGCGTCGACACCGTCCACGGCGCGACGTTCTTCGCGCTGGCGCCGGACCACCCGATCAGCGAGGAGCTTGCCGCCGAGGACGACGCCGTCCACGAGTTCGTCCACCACGAGGCCGACCCCGAGGGCGACGAGCCGAACGGCGTCGAGACCGACCTCACGGCCACGAACCCGGCCACGGGCGAGGAGATCCCCGTCTTCGTCGCCGACTTCGTCCTCTCGGACGTGGGGACGGGCGCGCTGATGGCGGTGCCCGCGCACGACGAGCGCGACCACGCCTTTGCGACGAAGATGGGCGTCGAGATCCGGCCGGTCGTCGCGCCGGAGCCAGACGACTGGGACGGCGAGACGGTTCCGGACGCGCCGGACGTGAGCGAGGCGGCGTTCACCGACGACGGCGTCCTCATCGACTCCGGCGAGTACAGCGGTCTCGACAGCGAGACGGCCCGCGAGCGGCTCACCGCGGACATCGAGAGCGCCGCGGAGAGCGCCCAGTACCAGCTGCGCGACTGGGGCATCTCCCGCCAGCGCTACTGGGGCACCCCGATCCCGGTCGTCCACTGCGACGACTGCGGCCCGGTGACGGTCCCGGACGAGGACCTGCCCGTCGAACTGCCGGAGTTCATCAACACGACCGGGAACCCGCTCGACGCCGCCGAGGAGTGGAAGGCGACGACCTGTCCGGAGTGCGGCGAGCCGGCCGCCCGCGAGACCGACACGATGGACACGTTCGTCGACTCCTCGTGGTACTTCCTGCGCTACGTCTCGCCGGGCCTGGACGACGCGCCCTTCGACTTAGAGCGCGCGAACGACTGGATGCCGGTCGACCAGTACGTCGGCGGCATCGAGCACGCCGTGATGCACCTGCTGTACTCCCGCTTCTTCACCAAGGTGTTGGCCGACGAGGAGGGGCTGGAGCACCGCGAGCCGTTCACGAACCTGCTGGCGCAGGGGATGGTCCAGCTGGAGGGCGAGAAGATGTCCAAGTCGAAGGGGAACGTCGTCTCCCCGCAGCGCATCGTCGACGAGTACGGCGCCGACACGGCCCGGCTGTTCATGATGCAGGCGGCCCAGCCCGAGCGCGACTTCGACTGGTCCGAGGAGGGCGTCCGGTCGACCCACCGCTTCCTGGCGCGGCTGACGGACCTTGTCGAGGGGTACGCCGCGGGCGCGGCGGAGACCGCACCCCCTGACGCCGACCGCGACACGGTCGACGACTACGTCGCCGACGAGGTCGACGCCGCCGTCGCCATCGCGGGCGACGAGTACGACGACCTCACGTTCAACGTCGCGCTCCGCGAGGCGCAGGACCTCGTGGGGACGCTGCGGAGCTACCGCGGGCACGCGGACCCGGACCCGGACACCTACGAGCGCGGGCTCGACGTCGCCGTCCGCCTGCTCGCGCCGGTCGTCCCGCACCTCGCCGAGGAGCTGTGGGCGACGCTGGGTCGCGACGGCTTCGTCGTCGAGGCCGACTGGCCGACCGCGACGGTCGACCGCGAGACGGTCGAGAAGCGGCGCCGACTGGTGACCAACACCCGCGGGGACGTGCGCGACATCGTCGAGGTCGCCGGCATCGAGGACCCCGAGCGGATCGACGTCGTCGTCGCGCCCGACTGGAAGTACGACGCGCTGGAGGTCGCGATCGACAGCGACGCGGACAACCTCATCTCGGAGCTGATGGCGGAGAGCCACATCCGGGAGCGGGGCGACGACGCCGCCTCCTACGGCCAGGACCTGCAGGCGAACCGCGAGGCGCTGCAGGAGACCCTGTCGGGCGACGAGGAGTACGAGGCGCTGCGCGCGGCCTCGTGGCTGATCGAGCGCGAGTTCGACGCCCCGGTCCGCGTCGAGCGCGCCGCGGACGCCGACGACGCGGTGGTCCGGAAGGCCGAGCCCGGCCGGCCCGCGATCGACATCGTCGAGTAGGGGTCCGGCTCTCGTCCGGCAGACGGCGTCCGAACTGCCGCCGGGCGCAGACGCCCGACCGGTCGATGCCGGCCGGCGTTCTCGACGCGGAACATCACTGGTTAGTGACACCAATCCAATGTAAAAATACGTAAATTATCTATGATAGTGTGTGAATATCACGCACGAGATGCAGTACACCATCGAGAAGGGTCCGAGCTACGCGGTGTTGCGAACGACCATGGACCGAGACGACCGACTCATGGCCGAGACCGGGGCGATGATAAGCCGGAGCGAGAGCGTCGACGCGGACGCCGAGGTGGGCGGCGGTGAAGGGGTCGGCGGGATCATCAAGTCGGCGATCAGTTCGAGTCAGGACGTGGTGGAGAACGCCTTCGAGGCGACGGCGGACGGGGCCGAGATCACGCTGGCGCCCGACCATCCGGGTGACGTCTTCGCTGTCGACGTCGGCCGAGACGGGCCGATCAAGGTCAATTCGGGGGCGATCCTCGCGTGGGAGCCGACCGTCGAGCGGTCCACGGCGTTCAACGACGCGCAGGGCTTCTTCTCCTCGGGAAGCCTCCGCGTCCTCGAACTGTCGGGAACCGGGCAGTGCTTCCTCTCGGCGTACGGCTCGATCGTCGAGACGGACGTGAAGCCCGACGATCCGACGGTGGTCGACACCGATCATCTGATCGCGTGGACGGACGGCCTCGCGGTCTCCAGAGAGACGGACGGCACGATCAAGTCGGCGGTGCTCGGCGGCGAGGGGCTCGTCTCGAAGTTCTCCGGCGAGGGCCGCGTGTGGATCCAGACGCGCAACCCGGCGGTGTTCCGGACGACCACCGGTGGAGAAAGCGGCGAGGACGAGGGGGACGCGGGCATGGGCGTCGAAGACTTCCTCTGATCGCGTCGATACTGTCTCCCCACCGCCGAGACGCCCCGCGCCAGGGTTTCGACCGGAAATCCGCGCCCGCCCCGGAAACGATTAGTCGGCGGCGCCACCCGATCGGGTATGGACGATCCCTACGCCCCGGCCCGCGACGCCCTCGCCGGCGACGGGCTGGCCGGCGACGCGGCCGACGGCGACGCGCCCGGCTTCGACGGTGCCGACCCGGCCGTCCTCGCCGCTCGCCTCGACGAGGCCGATCCGCTCTCCTCGTTCGCCGACCGGTATCACGTGCCCGGCGACCGCCTGTATATGGACGGCAACTCGCTCGGCCCCGCGAGCGACGCCGCCCTCGCGAGCGTCGACCGCGTCGTCGACGAGTGGCGCGAGCTG
>NZ_NHPG01000056.1:0-66315 GCF_002252965.1 Halorubrum sp. Ea1 | reverse complement strand
TCACTCCGTTCGCGCCTCGCGTCTCGCACATCACGGACTCACCCCCAGCGCGGCGACGAGCTGTGCGGTCAAGATGGCGACCGCGAGGAACGTCGCCACGCCGACGAGCGACGTCTTCGACGCCGACCCGACGCCGCAGACGCCGTGCCCCGAGGTGCACCCCTTCCCGATTCGGGTTCCGATGCCGACGAGTATCCCGCCGAAGAACAGTCGCCACGGCTGGACGTCGGTCAGCCACAGGGTCACGCCCGCGAGCTCGTACGTCCGCCCGGTGGTTCCGGGCTGGTAGAGCGACGTCGTGATGACGCCCGACTGGACCGTCGCCGCGAACGCCGCGCCGCCGAGGACGATCCCGAGCGTGAACACGACGCGCCAGTCGCGAGAGCTCACGTACCGCCGGAACCGCGACTGCCCCGACACGTACGACAGCGTCGACTCGAGGAAGGTGCTCGCGCCGGCCGCGATCCCCGTCCCGACGTATATCACGACCGCGCCGAGGCCGACGAGCAGTCCGCCGACGGCGTACCGGCTGATCCCGTTCGGGAAGAGGTCGGCGGCCGCCTGTGCGACGAGTGGGTCAGGCATCGATGGCGGTCTCAGTCATCCGCGAGCGATTCCTGGCTCGCGGCGCAGTTGTTCGGGCCGAGTTCGAGGGTGAACGCCTCGTCGTCGTCGACGGCCTTCTGCCCGAGGTTCGTCGCGATGATGTCCTCGTAGTTGGCCGGCCGCGGCGGCATGTCCGAGAGGATGAGTTCGACGAACGCGTCCTCCTCCATCGTGAGCGCGTCCATCTCCTCGACGAGATCGCCGATCGGCGCGGTGTACGTGCCGTCGTCGGCCGGCACCGCGGCGTCGCTGAAGTGGGCGCCCCCGATCAGCGTGTCGTCGGGGAGCGGCAGGACGCGCTCCTGAAGCGATTCGTAGAGCGTCCGTGCCGCGTCCGGCGCGCCGTCGTCGCCCTCTTCGAGGTCCGGGCGAGCGACGCTCTCGATGAACAGCCCGTCGCCGGTCGCGAGCAGGCTCTCGTCGACGAGGTACGAGGTCATCCCGGTCGTGTGGCCGGGCGTGGCGACGGTCTCGATCACCGCGTCGCCGACCGCGAAGGTGTCGCCGTCCTCGGCCTGGGTCAGCTCGTCGGCGTAGGTGACGCCGCGGTCGACCGCGGCCGCGGGGATGACGCCCTCGACGCCCGCCTCGTCGAGGTCGCGCACGCCCGAGATGTGGTCGGCGTGGACGTGGGTGTCGAACGCGTACCGCAGCTCGACGCCGAGGTCGTCGGCGTCGTCGAGGTAGCGGTCGGTGAACGCGCGGAGCGGGTCGATGACCGCCGCCTCGCCGTCGTCGTAGAGCAGGTACCCGAGACAGCCGGACGAGGGGCGCTGGTATTGCAGGAGCGTGCCGGCGCCGTCGTAGCCGGTGACTTCGACGGTCTCGTAGATACCGGCCCAGCCGTTCATGCCGTCTTCGAGGTGGTTCACGTCGTAGCCGCGCTCCGCGAGCTCCCCCGCGACGTACTCGCTGGCGCCGCCCTTCGCGCACAGGACGGTCACCTCGCGGTCCTCGGGGATCCGGTCGAGGACGTCCTCGTCGATCTCGTCGTCGAGGAACTCGTAGTACGGGACGTTGATGGAGGTGACGTTCTCGCCGTCGATGCGCCACTCCTCGTAGTCGGAGCCCATCCGCGTGTCGAGCAGCGTCAGGTCTTCGCCCGCGTCGATGCGTCCTTTCAGCGCTTCCGGTTCGATCGTCTCGACTTCGACATCCGGGGTCGGGAAATCGTCTGCGTCCATGTTGTACACCTCACTGTACCGGACGGGAATACAAAAGAGTTCGCATAGTAATTCAATAACCACACAATATAGGGTCGGGAGACAAACCGAAATAATGCGCTTCACACGTTTAGGAAGCGGCTCATGTGTCACCGCGGGATTATCGGCGTAACTGGTTGTTCGCGTCAAACACAAAAAACAACATTCTTTTAACGGTGGCGGGGGTATTGTGCAATAGCTCCAATACAAACCAACGGAGCAGATAACCAATGAGTGCCGAATACGATATCGCGGAGACGTTAGACGTGAAAGGCGCATCGTGTCCCATGCCGGTCGTGAAGACGAAGGGCGCGATCGACGAACTGGCCGAAGAGCAGGTCCTCGAAGTGCTGGCGACCGACCCGGGAAGCATGAGCGACATCGACGGCTGGGCCTCGGGTACCGCCGGCGTCGAACTCGTCGGTCAGGAGGAAGGCGACGACGTGTACAAACACTACGTCCGCAAGACGGAGTGACGATGAGTACCGACACATCGTCCCCGGACGGCGCGGACGCGGCGGCGGACGACGCCCCCTCCCGCGCCGAACTCGCCGCGCGCGTCGACGAACTGGAGGCGTCGCTCGCCGAGGCCACGGCCGAGGACGACGCGAAGAAGATGAGCATCATCGCCACGAAGGGGAGCCTCGACATGGCGTACCCGCCGCTGATCCTCGCCAGCACCGCCGCCGCCTTCGGCTACGACGTGACCGTCTTCCACACGTTCTGGGGGCTCGACATCCTGCATGAGGAGCGGTCGAAGAGCCTCAAGATGAGTTCCGTCGGCAACCCCAACATGCCGGTCCCGAACGTCGTCGGCGCGCTCCCCGGGATGGACCGCGTGACGACGCGGATGATGGAAAAGCGGATCGAGGACAACGACACCGCCTCGGTCCAGGAGCTCTTGGAGACGAGCCTCGACATGGGCGTCGAGTTCCAGGCCTGTCAGATGACCATCGAGTTGATGGGCTACGACGAGGACGACTTCTACGACGGCGTCACCACCGGCGTCGGCGCCGCGACGGCCCTGCAGGACATGGTCGAGGCCGACATCCAACTGCTCGTCTGATCCGCCGACGGTCACACCGCATCCACTTTCCCCCGACCGCCCCCCGTACCACTCCTTTACTCCGCCAGCGGCCGCTCGGATCCCCGCGGCCGCCGGCCGTTCCGACCGAGTCCCCGATCGTGACGACCCGTGTCGTGACGTTCCCGACCGGGCGCCGCGGGCGCGCGGCGCAAGTCTCGTCACTGGTACGTATGAATATGTTCGTCACATAGCAACCGTTTCCATGCTACACTGCCACAACGTTTTATGACATCGTCCGACCGGCTGCGGCTCGACTTCGTCTGCGTCCACAACGCGGGGCGGAGTCAGATGGCCGCCGCATTCGCGGAGCGCGAGCGCGACGAGCGGGACCTCACCGACGTCGTCGAGATCCACTCGGGCGGCACGGAACCGGCGGACGCCGTGCACGATCCGGTCGTCGAGGCGATGGCCGAGGTCGGTATCGACATCTCGGACCGGCGCCCGAAATGGGTCGCCGACCTCGATCAGATCGCGGACAGCGACTACGTGGTCACGATGGGCTGTTCGATCATGTACTTCGAGCCAGCGCAGTACGGCGTCGAATCCCGCGACTGGGACCTCGTCAACCCCGACGGAGAGGACATCGACACCGTTCGCGCGGTCCGCGAGGAGATCGAGGAAAAGGTGAGCGCGCTGTTCGACGAGATCGAGCGTTCCGCCGCGGACGGACGAGTCGAGGCGGACGAATCGGGCGGCTTCGTCGCGTCGCTCCGCGAGTCGCTGTCGCGCTGACCGCCCCCGGCCCGCACCGGCGGATCGCCCGGTCGCCGGCCCCGGCGGCGCCGCGTCAGCGCTCCCCGTCGCTCTCGCGCTCGCGGCCGATCGCGCCCGAGAGCGCCAGCAGGTAACCGAACCCGTGTTGCACGTCGGGGTCCCGGAGCCCGCGGACCAGCCCCACGGGTCCGACCTGTTCCGGCGGCTCGCGCTCCGCTTCGCCGAGGCTCGTCAGCAGCGTCTCGACGCCGTCGCGGGCGTCGTCGTCCGCGGCCGTCTGCGCGACCTCGCCGAGCGCGGCCCCGGTGCCGGCCAGCGAGGTCACCATCTCGTCGTCGAGGGCGGCCGTCGCGAGCGACCCGACCTGCGCCAGCTCCGCCAGCTCGTCCAACGCGCCGCTCCGCTGGAGCTCGGTCAGCGTCTCGAGCGCCTCGCGCAGTTCGTCGCCGTTCTCGCCGACCGCCGCGGCCAGCCCGACCGTCTCGTCGGTCGCGATCCCGTCCGCGGACTCCGCGAGGGTCGCGCCCGTCGCCGACAGCTCGCGGACCATCTCGTCGTCGAGCGCGTTCTCCCCGAGCGAGAGCACGTCGAGCAGCTCGTTGACGGCGTCGAGCCGCTCGACGAACTCGGCGACGGCCTCCGGTTTCTCCTCGATCGCCGCCTCGAGGTCGCTCCGCTCGGAGAACTGCTCTTCGGACATGGTCAGAGCAACCCCCGTGCGGTGAGCCAGTACGACTCGTTGTACGCCAGCTTCGACCAGTGGAGCTTCTGCGACGGCGGCGCCGGCGCCGGCGGGTTCTCGTAGTCGAACTCGACGAACGAGGCCGCGTCCATGCCCGTCTCGATGAAGCACAGCGTCTTGCCGTCGTAGGTGGCGGTCGCCGGCCGCCCGCGGACGTCGCTGGCGAGCCGCTCCCCGACGACCCCGGCCTGGTAGTGCGCCACGCTGCCGGCGTTCGGAACGCCGGTGGCCGCGGTGTCGCCGAGCGCGTAGACGTCGTCCGCGGCCTCGGCCTCGAGCGTGTGTTTATTCACGTCGACCCAGCCGTCGTCGCCGAGCCCAGCCTCCTCGATCAGGTCGACGCCGGCGTGCGGCGGGATCGACACGAGGAGGTCGTAGCCGAGCTCGGTCCCCTCCATCGAGGTGATCGTCCCCGCGTCGGGGTCGACCGACTCGGCGTTGAAGAACGTCTCCACGTCGATGCCGCGCTCGTCCATGATCGGCCTCGCCCACTCCGCGATGTGGGGGTTGCCGTGGACGCGCTGGATCGGGTACGTGTAGGTGACCTCGACGTCCTCGCGGAGCCCGCGCTTCCGGAACCAGTCGTCGATCATGAAGACGAGCTCGAGGGGCGCCGCGGGGCACATGTGGGGCGTGCCGACGACGCTCAACACGATCTCGCCCTCGGTGAACGACAGCAGCTCGTCCCGGAGCTCGGTCGCGCCCGACTCGCTGTAGTAGTCGTGTCCGCCCTCCGCGAGGCCGGGGATCCGTTCGGGCTCCAGCGTCGACCCCGTCGCTAACACGAGGTAGTCGTACTCCATCGACGGGCCGTCGTCGAACCGGAGCCGCTTGGCGTCGGTGTCGACGTCGCTCACGCGGTCGATCCGGAGGTCGACCGCGTCGTCGACCAGCTCGTCGAGGCGCCGGCGGCCGTCCGCCGGCTCGCGCTGACCGAAGGGGACGTACAGCCACACCGGCTTATACACCTGCTCGGGGCCGTCGTTGACGAGGGTGACCTCCACGTCGCCGGCGTCGAGCTCCGGTTCGAGGCGGTCGGCGAGGTCGTTCGCGAGGACCGAACCGCCGGTCCCGCCGCCGACGATGACGATGCGTTCCGTCATGCTTTCTCCACGTAGAACGCGGCGTGGTCGTCGCGCTCTTCGACGGCGAGCAGCTCGTTCCCGGACTCCTCGGCCCACTCCGGGACGTCGGTGTGCGACTGCTCGTTGTCGCTCAAGAGCCGTATCACCGCGCCGGAATCGACGCCCCGGATCGCGCCGATGAGGTCCATCAGAGGACCGGGGCAGGCGGCGCCTCTGGAATCGACGGTCTCGTCTGGTTCTATCTCCGTCATAGATGTGAGTTGGAGCCGGTTGACATTAGTATTGCGCTTCAATTCCAAGTCCGTGAAAAACCGGTCGACAAGGCGCGCCGCGGACGACTCGTACGACGCGGACGCCCGCGTCAGATCACCTCGTGTCACCCGACTTCACCCCGATTCGCCTCACCGCTCCGACGCCGCCGCCCACGCCGACGGGAGCCGCGCGTAGACGACGGCGTTGCCGACGAGCGCGTCGACGGGCACGTACTCGTCTGCGGCGTGGACGGTGTCGGTTCCGAGCGCGAACTCGACGGTCGGAATCCCGGCGTTTCGGAGCGTCTTCGCGTCCCCGCCGCCCGTCGCGCTCCGCCGGAAGACGGGCTCGCCCGTGACGTCGGCCGCCGTCGACGCCACCGCCTCGACCAGCGGGCTGCCGGAGGGCTCCGCGGTGCCGACGCTCCACGAGACGTCGGTGATCGTTATGCCCTCGCAGCCGGCGACGCAGGCCCGGATCCGGGAGAGCACGTCGGGCGTCGAGACGCCCGCGGTCAGGCGCACGTCGACCTCGGCCCGAGCCGACTCCGGGACGCTGTTTATCGCGTCGCCGCCCTCGAGGACGCCGAGGTTGATCGAGGGGTAGCGGAACAGCTCTCGGGCGGCCTCCTCGCCCATCGCCGGGGCGTAGTAGTCGACAGACTCCTCGACGATCGGCTCGACGTCGGCGCCGACGTCCAGCCGCTCGGAGCCGAAGCGGTCGCGCAGTTTCTCTACGGCGCCGTAGAGGCGGTCGATCGCGTTGACACCGAGGGTCGGCCGGGAGCCGTGAGCCCCCTCGCCGCTCGCCGCGAGCGTCAGCCAGATGCTGCCGCGGTCGGCGACCGTGACCGAGTGCCGGCCCGCCTCGCAGGTGGGCTCGCCGATCACGCAGGCGTCCGCGTCGAGCCGCCCGGCCTCCAACAACGCCGGCAGTCCCGCGTCGCCGCCGACCTCCTCGTCGCTCACGAGCGCGAACAGCAGGTCGACCGGCGGCTCGGCGTCGGTCACCGCGAACGCCCGGACCGCGAACAGCATCGACGCCACGGCGCCCTTCATATCGGTCGCGCCGCGGCCGTAGACGCGGTCGTCCGCGAGCTCGCCGAGCGGGTCGTGGGTCCACGCGCCGGCGTCGAACGGCACCGTGTCGAGGTGGCCGTTGTACAGCAGGGTCCGGTCGGACTCCCCGGCGACGCGAACGAGGAGGTTCGGCTTCGCCGGGTCGACCGCGAAGCGCTCGACATCGACCGGAAGGGGGTCGAGGAATCGCTCGATCGCGTCGACCACCGCTCGCGTGTCGCCCGGCGGGTTCGAACTGTCGACCGCGAGGAGGTCGAGCGCGAGGTCGGTCAGCTCGGCGCGGTCGTCTCGGACGTGCGCGACCGGCGGCGCGTCGCTCATCGGCGACCGAGCCCCCGACTCGGTTCGGATCCGTTCATCGGTCCGGACTGCTCACGCGTGCTCCTCGATCGCGGAGCGGAGCCGCGACTCGTCCTGCATTCCGACGAGGCGCTCGACCTGCTCCCCGTCGGCGAACAGCAGGAGCGTCGGGACGCCGCGGACGCCGTACTCGGCGGCGAGCCCCTGGTTCGCGTCGACGTCCACCTTCGCCACGGTCGCGTCGGTCTCGGCGGCGATCGACTCGACGACCGGTTCGAGCATCTGGCACGGGCCGCACCAGTCGGCGTAGAAGTCGACCAACACGACCGACCGCTCGGAGACGGTCTCGCTCAGTTCCGCCTTCCCGGCGACCGGAACGGGCTCGGAGGGACTCGTCGACTCCGTCTCGTCGGTCGCTTCCGTCCCGTCTCGGTTCCGAAGCTCCTCGAGCTTCCGTCGTCGGATCTCATCGATCTCTTCGGCCATCGGCGCCACGTACGGTCCGTGCCGACTTAGATGTTTGCGTGATTAACACAATATTGGTCCGCTCGACCGAACCGCGCGCCGCGACGCTGCCGCGACGCCGCCCTTGCCGCCGGTCGGGGGCGGAGTCGGTCAGGCCTCCTCCGCGGTCGGCAGCGTGATCCGGAGGACGGTCCCGGTCGGCTCGTTCTCCAGCAGTTCGAACGTCCCGTCCGACGTCTCGACGGTCCAGTAGATTATCCAGAGCCCGAGCCCCTGCGTGTGGACGAGCGCCGTCTCCGCCGAGCCCTCGATCGCGTCCACCTCGTACCCCGGGATCCCCGCTCCGGTGTCGGCGACCTCCACGACCGCCGCTCCCGTCCGGTCGGTGCGGAGCGTGACGGTGACCGCGACGTCGGTCGGCGTGTGCTCGGCCGCGTTGCGGAGCGCCTCCTCGATCGCCGTCGGAAGCGCCGGGTGCGACGACACGCGCGGGTCGCCGTCGAACTCGGTCCCGATCGACACGTCCGGATACGCCGCCGCGACCGCGTCGATCCGCTCCTCCAAGAGCTCCCGGAGGCGGAACGTCTCGCGCTGGTCGGTGTTCCAGATCGAGACGATCTCCCGCGTGCGGTCGGTCGTCTCGAGGAGACCGTTCAGGTGCGTCCGCGCGGTTCGCACGTCCTCGGCCGTCTCCGGGCCGTGGTCGCGCCGTTCGATCCTGTCCAAGTTGCCGAGCGCGACGCAGAGCTCGTTGCGGAGGTTGTGCCGCAGCACGCGCTGGTTGATCGTCAGCAGCTTCGTCAGGTCGCGGGCCTCGCTGAGCCGCTCGTCGGCCTCGACCGCGTACAGCCCGCCCCGGATGCCGACCGCGGAGCCGAGCGCGGTCGCGAACGCGAGGAGGAAGGAGAGCTCCCCCTCCTGTCCCTCCACCGCCCATATCAGCCAGACGGCGAACGCGAGGAGCGCGAACGACCCGGCCACGGTGACCGCCAACCGCAGCGCCCGCCACTTCCCCGAGCGGGATATCGGCCGGTTCGGAAGCTTGTACGCCGTCGCGACCACCAAGAGGGCGATACCGCAGATCACGAACGCCTCCAGTCCCGTCCCGAGCCCCTCGCCCTCGGTCGCGAGGTGAGCGAGGCCGAGCCCGAAACAGAGCGCCCCCAGCGCGCAGACTCCGTGCTGCGGACGGATCCGAAGACGTGGGAGCGACACGGGTGGGTATACGAACAGTGGTATAAAGAATTTGGCCTGTCGGGCGGCGTACCCGCGAGCGACAGCGGATGAGTAAAAATCAGTCTAACGACACGTATCGGGCCAGACGCCACCGGGCCCCGGTATCGGATCCCTGTCGTAGGCCGCCCGGGTCGCGCCCACCGGTCGGTCTCGTAGCCGTCGAGCCAGCCCGTCACGGCTCCCTTGAGCGCTCCGGTCGTACTCCCGAGATTCAGCAGCTGGTAGCCGTTCGCCGCCTTCTCGTCGACGTCGTCCGCGTCGAACCCGAGCCCGCCGAGGGGCACGTCCGCGGCGACGGCCTTCGACCGGACCGTCTCGACAGCCTCCCGGACCTCCGGATGGCCGATCTCGCCGGGGTGGCCGAGCGAGACCGACAGGTCGAACGGCCCGACGAAGACGAAGCCAAGCTCCGGGACCGCGAGGATGTCGTCGAGGTTCGCGACGGCCGCCTCGGTCTCGATCGTCGCGCCGACGAGCGTCTCCGCGTCCTCGGTCGCGATGTAGCCGTCGGCGAGCCCCCAGCGGCGGGCCCGCGGCGAGCCCAGCCCGCGGTCCCCCGGCTCGCCGCCGTACTCGAACCGCGCCGACTTGACCGCCGCCCGCACCTCCTCCGGACCCTCGACGCGCGGGAGGAACACGTTCCGCACGCCTGGGTCGAGCGCCTTCCGGACGAGGGCCGGGTCGGTGCTCGGGAGCCGCACGAGCAGCTCCGTGTCGGTCGCCTCGGCCGCGCGGAGCAGGTCCTCGATCCGGCCCGCGTCCCACGGGTCGGGGCCGCCGTGTTCGAGGTCCAGTCAGACGACGTCGAGGCCGAGGTCGCCGTCGAGCTCCACGAGCCGCGGGCT
Source organism: Halorubrum sp. Ea1 (assembly GCF_002252965.1). Taxonomy (NCBI): domain Archaea; kingdom Methanobacteriati; phylum Methanobacteriota; class Halobacteria; order Halobacteriales; family Haloferacaceae; genus Halorubrum; species Halorubrum sp. Ea1. The sequence goes on along the minus strand of NZ_NHPG01000056.1, from coordinate 56,702 downwards.
GTACGCGTTCTCGAGCGCGGCGAGCGCGACGTCGCCCTCGTCGAAGGCGGTCGCCAGATCGTTTGTCGACGGTGAGTCCGTCATCGCCCGTCGGTTCGCCTCGATTCGGCATACGTCTACCGACCGGGACGACTCCCGAACCGCGCCCGCCGCGGCCGCGCCGTCCGATTGATTCTATCGCTCAGGTGAGTAATTTTATAATGGCCCCTGATGTGTAGTACTGTATCGTGTGCCGGGAGATGAAGCGCGAGCCGGCGTGGGTATCGGCGATCCGGTTGGCGATGTTAGAGGGGCGCGTCACCGTCGACGCCGTGATCGAGGAGGCGAACCTGATCGAGGGGCGCGAGCGCACCGTCAGCGACGTGTTGGAGACGATGTGCGAGCGCGACCTGCTCGCCGCCGTCGACGGCGGCGCGGCCGCCGATACCGACTTCTACGTCCCGGGACCCGTGCTGATCGAATCGGACCGGTTCGATCTGGACTTCGACCGGGCCTCCGAGGGGGGCGCCCACCGCTGGAACTCCGCCGTCTGACCGCCGAGCGCGTTCCGGAGGCCGCCGGCCGACCTCCGCGCGTCGCCGCTACGCGCTACCGTAGCGTAAACTATGTCCCTGCTACGCCGTAAGGTGGAGATCGATGGGTAACCTCACGGACACCAAAGTGTCGGAAAAGAACCTGACGACGGTCCCGAAGCCCGTTCGAAACTTCCTCGACGTCGGCGCCGGCGACCGCGTCGAGTGGCACGTCGAGGACGGGAACATCGTGGTCAGGAAATCGACGCCCGAGGAGTAGACGCCGGCCGGTCGAACCGCGCTCGGAACCCGGGCGAGTCGCGGCCGTCGCCCGTCCCTCGGTCGGTCGATCAGCCGCCTCCCGCTCGGTCGATCAGCCGTCCCCCGAACCGCCCTCCGGGAGGTCGGTCGGCCGGTCCACGTCTCGGCGGACCCCCGGGTCGTCGACGGCGACGAGCGCGCTCGCGTCGTCCGCGAGCAGGATCTCGCGGCCCCCCACGTCCCCGTCGACGTCGGCGAGCCGGTCGAAGAACCGCCGGTCGAACAGCACGGGGTTCCCCCGGTCCCACTCGTGGGCGGCCGCGAGGGCGTCGCCGGCGCCCGCGGCGTGCGCCGCGACGAGCGTCTCGACGGTCTCCGGGTCGACGAACGGCATGTCGCCGAGCGCGATGACCGCGGCGTCGACGTCCGCCCCTCCTGCGGTGCCGTCTTCTCCCTCCAGAACCGCGTCGATCCCGGCTCGGACCGAGGTCGACTGGCCCGCCTCGTACGCGTCGTTGTCGACGGTTTCCACGGGGAGATCGGCGACGGCCGCCCGGACTCGACCGGCCTCGTGACCGACGACGACGACCACCGGGTCCAGCCCGGCGTCGACCAGCGTCCGAGCGGCGCGTCGGACCACCGGCTCGCCGTCGACGGTCGCGAGGAGCTTGTTGGCGTCGCCGAAGCGGCTGCTCGTCCCCGCGGCGAGCAGCACGCCGGCGACTCGGGCCCGAGCGGTGCCCTCCCCCTCGAACGGCGGCGTCGCGAGCGGGAGCCCCTCGTCGGTCATCGCTCGACGACGGGGTACGGGACGACGTCGACCGCCTCGCCGGCCGACAGCGCCGACTCGGTGAGCACGAACCCGTCGGCGCGCGTCGCCCGCGTGCTCGACGAGAGCACGCTCGGGTCGAACGTCTCGTCGTAGACGGCGAGCGGCGAGTCGACGTGGCCGAGCGGCGTCGCCTCGCCCCCGTCGAGCGTCACCGGGACGGCGTAGGTGAACCCCGGGACGGAGATGCCGACGTCGCTCGTCACCGCGGCGTCGACGGTCGGGAGCGCGGTGTTCCCGGTGAAGAAGGGGCGCGCGACCAGCGAGGTCACGGCGTGCGCGCCGACCGGCTTGCCGGGGATCGCGAAGACGACGGCGTCGCGGTCGTCGAGCGTCGCGACCGCGATCGGCTTGCCCGGTCGCAGCGCGACCCGGTGGAAGCGCACGGTGCCGAGTTCGCGGAGCGCCCGGACGACGTAATCCTTGTCGCCGACGCTCGTGCCCCCGGTCGTCATCACGACGTCGTGGCCGGCGGCGAGCCCGGCGATCCGGTCCCTGACGCGCTCGTACTCGTCGGGGACGGTGCCCTCGTACGTCGCCTCCGCGCCCCACCCGCGGACGAGCCCCGCGAGCATCGGCGAGTCGAGGTCCGCGTGGCGCCCCTCGTGGATCTCCGTGCCTGTCGCCAGCAGGCCGACCGAGAGCCGCTCGACGACCGGGACCTCGTCGATCCCGAGGTCGCCGAGCAGGATCGCGTCCTTCGCGCCGAGCCGCTCGCCGGCCGCGAACAGCCGCTCGCCGGCCGCGACGTTGCTGCCGCGCTCGTAGACGTACGTGCCGGGCTCGGTCGGCGAGCCGTCGAGCCGGCCGTCCTCCACGGTCGCCTGCTCCTGCTTGAGGACGGCGTCGGCCCCGGCGGGAAGCGGCGCGCCCGTGAAGATACGGACGGCCTCGCCGTCGCCGAGCGCGGACGGGTCGGACTCCGGGAACACCTCCCGGTCGACCAGCTCGTACGGGTACCCCTCGGTCGCGTCGAAGGCGTAGCCGTCCATCGTGGCGTGGCTCCGGGCCGGCACGTCGTCGGGGGCGTCGACGGGCTCCGCGAGGGTGCGACCGGAGACCCGATCGAGCGAGACCGACTCGACGTCCCACCGGTCGAGCCACTCCTCGCGGAGGTCGCGGACGCGCTCCGCGGCGGCTCTCAGCGGGGTGATCTCGCCGTGACCGTGGCCGTCGTCCCCGTCGCCCCCGTCGTCGACACGCCCGTCTCCGTCGCCCTCGTCGTCGACACGCCCGTCGCCGTCAGGTTCGTCGTCGGTACCGTTCATCCGCTTCCTCCGCGTCGTTCGCGGTCGATATCGGCGCATCCGGGCGATCCTTCATGGTCAATAAGGTTTATTATGATGGTACAGAGTATCATTGCCGTGGTAATAGTATGCTCATAGTAGGGGGGTATAAAAGATGACGGTGACGGACGGTCGAACGACGGCGGAAGCGGCGACCGGGGGGTGTCGCTGATGGAGTTCGACGGCGAGTTCGAGCTCGACGGCGTCCCGCCGGAGAAGGCGTGGGTCGTCCTCTCGGACCCGGTCGCGGTGCGCGACTCGCTGAAGGGGTGTAAGTACATCACCCCGATGGACGACTCGTTCGAGTGGGACTCCTACGAGGCGGAGGCGGACGTCCCGACGCTGCCGGAGGCGGAGGCCGACGACGTCGCCGCCCGGGCGTTCCGGGCCGGGCAGGACTACGCGGCGCTGATGCAGGTCGGCGTCGGCAGCGTGAAGCCGAAGTTCGAGACGACGGTGACGATCGAGGACCGCGACGAGGAGACCTTCGAGATGACGGCCACCGGCTCCGGCTCCGCGAGCGGGAGCAGCTTCAGCATGAACTCCGGGATGCACATCCATCCGCAAGAGGACGGCGACGGCTCCCAAATCGAGTGGTGGACCGAGGCCGACATCTCCGGTCGGATCGCGCAGCTCGGCGGCCGCGTCATCAACCCGGTCGCCAACAAGATCGTGAACAACTTCTTCACCTCGATCGAGTCGCAGATGACCGACGTCGAGGAGACGGACTCGGGGGTCACGGACAAGATCCGGGGGATGTTCGGATGAAGTCCGCACCGTTCGAGCACCACGAACCCGAGACGGTCGACGAGGCGGTCAGCCTGTTGGAGAGCCTCGACGACCCGACGATCCTCGCCGGCGGACAGAGCCTCGTACCGATGCTGCGGTTCCGGCTCGCGAACCCCGACGTGGTCGTCGACATCAACGGCATCGACTCGCTCGACTACCTCCGCGAGGAGGACGGCTCCCTCCGGCTCGGCGCGCTCGCGCGCCACGCCGACGTCGAGGACTCGGACCTGATCGACGAGAAGTACGGCAGCTTCGCCGACGCCGCGCCGCTGGTCGCCGACCCGCAGATCCGGAACCGCGGCACGGTCGTCGGCTCCGTCGCGCAGGCCGACCCGAAGGGCGACTGGGGGAGCATCCTCCTCGCCCACGAGGGCGAGGTGATCGCCACCGGTCCGGACGGAGACCGGGCGATCCCGGCGGACGAGTTCTTCCTGCTCCCGTACGACACGACGCTCGGCGAGCAGGAGCTGATCACCGAGATCCGCGTCCCCGAGCCCGGGCCGAACGAGGGGAGCGCGTACCACAAGCTGAAGCGAAAGACCGGCGACTACGCGATGGCGGGCGTCGGCGTCCGGCTCGTCTTCGACGACGACGGCGTCATCGAGTCGGCCGGGATCGGAATGACCGCCGTCGACATCACGAACGCGCGGGCGACGGACGCCGAGGAGCACCTCGAAGGCGAGCGGCCCAGCCCCGACCTGTTCGCGACGGCGGGAGAACTGGCCGCCGAGCAGTCGAATCCGGAGTCTGACGAACACGGCGGCGCCGACTACAAGGAGCGGATGGTCGACGTCCTCACCCAGCGCGCGCTGGGCGACGCCGCCGAGCGCGCTGGCACGGTGACGGTCGAACGGAGGGTCACACAGTGACTGACGAACGCGAGATCACGCTGACGGTCAACGGCACCGAGCACACGGTCGAGGTCGAGCCGCGGCGCCTGCTCGTCCACGCGATCCGAGAGGACCTGGACATGACGGGCACGCACATCGGCTGTGACACGGGCAACTGCGGCGCCTGCACCGTGCTGAAGGACGGCGAGCCGATCAAGTCCTGTCTGATGTTCGCCGCGCAGGCCGACGGGGCGGAGATCCTCACCGTCGAGGGGATGGAGGACCTCCCCGAGGCCGACGACATCCACCCGCTCCAGGAGGGGTTCCGGGAGGAGCACGGCCTGCAGTGCGGCTACTGCACCCCGGGGATGCTGATGGCGGGCAAGGCGCTGCTCGACGAGCATCCGGACCCGGACGAGGAGACGATCCGCGACGCGATCAGCGGCAACCTCTGTCGCTGTACCGGCTACCAGAACATCGTCCGCTCGATAGAGTACGCGGCCGCGGAGCTGGAGAACCGGGCCGCCGCCGACGGCGGCGCGGTCGCGGTCGACGGCGCGACGGACGGGGGGCCCGCGGCGTCGCCCGAGGGCGGCCACGCGGCCCCCGAGTTCGGCGGCGACGCGGACACGTTCTGCGGCCGCGAGGACTGCTGCGGCGGCCCCGACGAGGCGGACCCGTTCGACCGCGACGCGCTCCTCGATGACGCGGACGACGCGGACGGCACTGGCGACGCGGACGTCACGGGCGACGCCGACGCGGGCGCCGATGCGACCGACCGAGGTGACACCAAATGAGTAGCGAACCAGACACGCCGGACGCGGAAACGGAGTATCAGCACGACGAGGACGGCGGACCCGACCCGGAGAAACACTGCGGCCACGGCCGCGGCGGCATGGGCGAGGAGGTGACGCGCAAGGAGGACAAGCGCTTCATCACCGGCCGCGGCAACTACGTCGACGACATCAAGAAGCCGGGCATGCTCCACTGCGAGATCGTCCGGAGCCCACACGCCCACGCCCGGATCGAGGAGATCGACGGCTCCCGCGCCGAGGCGATGGACGACGTCGTCGCCGTGCTGACGGCCGAGGACTTACTGGAGCACGACCTCGCGACGATGCCGACGCTGATGGACGACACGCAGGACGTGCTCGTCAACGACAAGGTGAAGTTCCAGTCGCAGGAGGTCGCGGCCGTCATCGCGAAGGACCGCTACGCGGCGAAGGACGGGGCCGAGAAGGTCGAGGTCGACTACGACGTGCTCGACCCCGTCGTCGACGCCGAGGAGGCGCTCGAAGCGGACGCGCCGCTGGTCCGCGACGAGCTCGACGACCAGGAGGACAACCACATCTTCGACTGGGACACGGGCGACGAGGAGGCCACCGACGAGGTGTTCGACCAGGCCGACGTCACCGTCGAGGAGGACATGCTGTACCAGCGGCTTCACCCCGCGCCGATCGAGACGTGCGGCGCGGTCGCCGACTGGGACCCCGGGATGGACAAGATGACCGTCCACATGACGTCGCAGGCGCCCCACGCCCACCGCACCCTGTTCTCGCAGGTGTCGGGGATCCCGGAGCATAAGGTCCGGATCGTGAGCCCCGACGTCGGCGGCGGGTTCGGCAACAAGGTACCGATCTACCCGGGGTACGTCGTCGCCGCGGCGGCGTCGTACGTCCTCGAACAGCCGGTGAAGTGGATCGAAGAGCGCTCCGAGAACATCCAGACGACCGGGTTCGCCCGCGACTACGACATGACCGGCGAGCTCGCCGCCACCGAGGACGGCGTCATCGAGGGCGTCAAGGTCGACGTGCTCGCCAACCACGGCGCGTACAACGCGGCGGCCCAGCCGTCGAAGTTCCCGGCCGGCTTCTTCAACATCTTCACCGGCTCGTACGATATCGAGGCCGCGTACGGGTCGCTGACGGCCGCGTTCACCAACACCGCGCCCGGCGGCGTCGCCTACCGGTGCTCGTTCCGCGTCACGGAGGCGGTGTACCTCATCGAGCGCATGGTGAAGGTGCTCGCCGACGAGCTCGACCTGGACCCGGCGGAGATACGCCGGCGGAACTTCATCCCCTCGGACGCGTTCCCGTACGAGTCGGCGACGGGCTGGAACTACGACTCCGGGAACTACGAGAAGGCGCTCGACAAGGCCCTGGAGATGGCCGACTACGAGCACTACCGCGAGGAGCAGCAGCGACGGATCGACGAGGACGCGGACAAGCTCATCGGCATCGGCATCTCCTCGTTCACGGAGGTCGTCGGCGCCGGGCCCGGCAAGCAGTGCGACATCGCCGGCATCGAGATGTTCGACTCCGCGGACCTGCGCGTGAACCCGACCGGCAACGCCGTGTTGCGGGTCGGCGTCCAAACGCAGGGTCAGGGCCACGAGACCACCTTCGCGCAGATCGTCGCCGAGGAGCTCGGGATGGACGTGGACTCGATTACGGTCGAGCACGGCGACACCGACACCGAGCCGTACGGGCTCGGGACGTACGGCTCGCGGTCGACGCCCGTCGCGGGCGCGGCCGCCGCCGTCGCCGCGCGCAAGGTGCGCGACAAGGCGAAGTCGATCGCCGCCAACGAGCTGGAGGCCGCCGAGGAGGACATCGAGTGGGACCGCGAGTCCGGCGAGTTCCACGTCGCCGGCGCGCCCGACCGCTCGATCACCATCACGGAGATCGCGGCCGGCGCCTACATGAACCACCCCGGCGACGAGGAGCCCGGGCTGGAGGCCGTGAACTACTACGACCCGCCGGAGATGACGTACCCGTTCGGCTCGTACATCGTCGTCGTCGAGGTCGACCGCGAGACCGGCGAGGTCGACTTCGAGAAGTTCGTCGCGGTCGACGACTGCGGGAACCGCATCAACCCGATGATCATCGAGGGGCAGATCCACGGCGGACTCGCGCAGGGGATCGGCACCGCGATGTTAGAGAAGGTCACCTACGACGACAACGGCAACGTCACCGGCGGCGACTTCATGAACTACCTGCTGCCGACGGCCAACGAGATCCCGAACTTCGAGACGGGACACACCGTCACGCCGTCGCCGCACCACCCGATCGGCGCGAAGGGCGTCGGCGAGTCGCCCACGGTCGGGTCGCCGCCGGCGATCGTCAACGCCGTCGTCGACGCGATGAGCCACGCCGGCGTCTCCCACGTGGAGATGCCGATGACGCCGGACGTCGTCTGGGAGACGCTCGACGGGGCGGGACTGGCCCACCAGCCCGCCCACAACGTCGAGTTCGACCTCGGCGACGGCGCCGAACCGGCCGACGACTGAGCCGCACGCAGCCAGCCGCGCGTCGCCCTCGGTCGCGCCGGCCCACCGACCGGCCGCGACGGCCGCCCGTTCGGCCGACTCGCCCGGGGGCGGCGGGACCGCTTCCACCAACTGATGACACACGACGAGACCGAACACGACGAGACCGAGCACGGCGAGGCCGACGAGCCCGCGATCGACGGGGGCGAGCGGCCCGAACGCGACGAACCGAGCGGGACCGCGACGGGGACCGACGACGGCGACGTCTCCGACCTGGAGGCGGCGCTCGCCGAGCGCGGCGAGCCGTACGCGCGGGCGACGATCGTCCGGCGCGAGCCGCCGGTGTCGGCCAACGTCGGCGACCGCGCGGTCGTCACCGCCGACGGCGAGATCCACGGGTGGGTCGGCGGCGCGGCCTGCGCGCAGTCGATCGTGGCGACGCAGGGCGCGGCGGCGATCGAGGAGGGGAGCCCCCGGCTCGTCGGGATCGCGCCCGACCCCGACACCGTCGACCGACCCGGGCTCGACGCCTTCCCGATGACGTGTCACAGCGAGGGCGTGCTGGAGCTGTTCATCGAGCCCGTGACGCCGACGACCGAACTCGTCGCAGTCGGCGACTCGCCGGTGACCCGGTCGCTCGCGCGGCTGGCCGACGAGCTCGCCGTCGACGTGACGCTCGTCGTCGCCGACGCCGACGCCGACCGCGACGTGCCGGCGTCGACGCGGGTGCTCGACACGGTCGACCACGAGGCGATCGCCGACGCCGTCGGCCCCGGGCCGCTCGTCGTCGTCGCCTCGATGGGCGAGTACGACGCGCGCGGCGTCGCCGCCGGGATCCTCGCGGACGCGCCCTACGTCGGTCTCGTCGCCAGCGACGAGCGGGCGGCCGAGGTGACCGAGCGCGCCGCGGGGCTGCTCGACAGCGACGTGGGCGACGTCGTCGCGGCGGTGACGAACCCCGCCGGCGTCGACGTGGCGGCCTACACCCCGGCGGCGATCGCGGCGAGCCTGCTCGCCGAGGTCGTCGGCGAGCGGTCGAAGGCGAGCTCGGTGCGGGCAGGCGGGGCGCGCGGCACGGGCGGCGCTGTCGGCACGGGCGATACCGCTGCAGTCGATTCGGCTGACGACGACGGAAGTGACGACGCGACCGCCGAGGCGGATGACGGAAGCGACGACAGGACCGCCGCGGCCGACGACGCGACCGCGATCGACCCGGTCTGCGGCATGACCGTCGACCCGGCGACGGCGGACGCCTCGGTCGAGCACGACGGCGAGACGTACCACTTCTGCTGTCACGGCTGCGCCGACTCGTTCGCGAACGACCCGGCGTCGTACCTCGAGGGGGCAGAGGCGTGAGCGGGGAGCTCGACGCGGGCCCCTTCGACTCGCTCACCGAGGAGGAACTGCGCGAGCGCTTCGAGGCGACCGACTACGTCGCCGACGACCGCACTGTGACGACGGTCGATCTGGCGCTCCGCTTGGGGCGCCCGCTCCTCGTCGAGGGGCCGCCCGGAAGCGGGAAGACGGAGCTCGGCAAGACGCTCGCGGAGGGGTTCGACACGGAGCTGATCCGCCTCCAGTGTTACGAGGGGCTCACCGCCGAGAACGCCCTCTACGAGTGGAACTACACCAAACAGCTGCTCGCCGTGCAGGCCGACGAGGGCACGGTCGCCGGCGGCGCCGCGACGAACGGCGACGCCGGAGCGGTGTCCGCCCCCGACCGGGAGTCCGATTCCGGCTCGGTGTTCGGCGAGGAGTACCTCCTCGAACGCCCCCTGTTGCGCGCGCTCCGCAGTTCGGAGGGGCGCCCGCCGGTGCTGCTGATCGACGAGATCGACCGCGCGGACGAGGAGTTCGAGGCGTTCCTCCTGGAGCTGCTCTCGGACTTCCAGGTGTCGATCCCGGAGTACGGAACCGTGAGCGCGTCGACGCCGCCGATCGTGATCCTCACGTCGAACCGGACGCGGGGGCTGAGCGACGCGCTGAAGCGGCGGTGCCTCTACCTGCACGTCGAGCCGCCGTCGTTCGAGACGGAGTACGAGATCGTCCGCCGGAAGGTGCCCGCGCTCGACGCCGCGGTCGCCGCCGAGGTGTGCTCGGTGGTCGAGCGCCTGCGCGAGGAGTCGTTCCTCAAGCGCCCGGGCGTCGCCGAGACGCTGGACTGGGCGCGCGCGGTCGCCGCGCTGCGCCACGACGACGCCGACGAGCCGCTCGCGCCGGACGAGATCGAGCGGACGATCGGCTGCCTGCTGAAGGAGGCGGAGGACGTCGGTCGCGTCGACGCGGAACTGCTCGAACGGCTCCACGACGCCGCGAGCGCGGCGGCCGAGCGGACCGAGTGACCATGGCGCGCTCCGACGGCACCGCGACGGAGACGCCCGACTTCCCGGCGGCGAGGGAGCACCTGCTCACGGAGCTGATCCGGTTCGTCGCCGTGCTTCGGCGCGACGGCGTCGCCGTGCCGGCCTCCGGCGCCCTCGACGCCGCCCGCGCGATCGCGGCGGTCGGCCTGACAGACGAGCGTCGGGTCGAGGCGGCGCTGCGAGCGAGCCTGCTCTCCGAGACCGCCGACGGCGACCCCTTCGCCGAGGCGTTCCCGACGTTCTGGCACCGCCTCCGGAGCGGCCTCGACCGGATCGCCACCGCCCACGACGGCCCGTCGCCGGAGTCCGAGGAGGGGGACGACGGCGAGGACCGAACGGGGGACGAGGCGGGGCCGACCGCCGGCTCCGACGCCGACGACGCGGAGGAGCCCGGCCTGCTCGACGGCGCGGAGCCGCCGGAGATGGACGCCGACGGCGACGGCGACCCCACCGTCCGGATCCCGACCGACCGCCGCCACGCCGCCGGCGATCGGCCGACCGGGGAGCCGCGCGAGGAGACGGACGGGCGCCGGTACAGCGCGGTCGGCGAGAGCGCGCTCGTCGAGGCGGACGTGCCGGCGCCGTCGAGCGCGGACCGCGCGGCCGCGGAGCGGTTCGTCGACGCGCTCTCGTCGCTGCCCGGGCGGCGCCGCCGGCGCTCCCCGACCGGACCGAACGTCGACGCGCGCGGCGCGCTGCGGGCGAGCCTGCAGACCGGCGGCGCGCCGATCGACCTCCCGCGCGACGCGCCGACGCCGAGCGAACTGCGGTGCTGTCTGCTGGTCGACGTCAGCGGGTCGGTGCTCGACACGATCGACCGGAGCGCGCTGCTCGGGCTCGGTGAGCGGGTCGCGGCGAGCGCCCGCGACGCCCGCGTCTTCCTCTTCGACACCGACCTCGCGGAGGCGACGGCGGCGTTCGCGGACCCGGGCGGCGAGCCGGCCGAGGCGCTCCGCGCCGCGCAGATCGAGTGGGGCGGCGGCACCAAGATCGGGGGCGCGTTCGACGCGCTGCGGCGGACCGCGCCGCACGCCGTCGACCGGCGGACGGTCGTCGTCGTCGTGAGCGACGGGCTCGACGTCGGCGACCCCGACCTGCTCACGGACGGGATCACGTGGCTCGCGGACCGCGCCGAGGGCGTCGTCTGGCTCAACCCGCTCGCCGTCTCCCCGTCGTTCGAGCCGGCGTCCCGCGGGATGAGCGACGCGGCCCCGTACGTCGACGGACTGTTCGGCTTCGCCGAGGGCGCGGACCTCGCGGAGGCCGCCCGCCAGATCGAGCGGCGCGGGCTCGGCGGCCCGGTCGGCTACGAGCACGACCCGCGTCGGACCGGCGGCGCGCCCGGAGGCGGACGCGGTCGCACCGACGACGAGGCCCGGACCGGCGACGCCGGCGAGGAGGGCGTCGTATGACGCGCCGAAGCCAGGGAGCCGACGGGACCGCCGGCGTCGGCGCCGACGGCACCGACGCCGACGAGGAGTGGCCCGGTCCGGTCCTCCGGGCGACGCGCGACGCGCTCCGCGACCGCGGCGCGCTCTCGGGGGGTCGCCTCGACCGCGTCACGGTCGGCGACTCGGCCGTGCTGGTGGAGCTCACGGAGCGAGACGGGGGATACCGGCGGCCCCCGGCCGGACTCGCGCACCTCCCAGAGGGATCCGCGCCGACGGTCCCGGACGACGTCGAGGGACTGCTGGCGCCGGTCCGAGCGGGGGAGACGGCGACCGGCGCCGCGACCGTGGCCCTCGGCGACCGCGCGCTCGCGGTGGCGACGCTGAACGCCTGCGCGGCGCCGCTGCTCGACTGGCGGGACGGCGACCCGATGGCGCTGCTTGACCCCTCGGTCGAGACGGTCGTCACGGTCGGTCTGTTCCGGCCGGCGTTCCGGAAGTTCGACGGCGTGGAGGTCCGCGCGATCGAGCGCGAGCCCGTCGACTCGGATGCGGTGTCGACCCCCGCGGGCGTGTCGCTGCGGTCGTTCGCCCCGGCGGAGACGGCGGGCGCGATGGAGGGGGCGGACGTGGTGTTCGTCACCGGCTCGACGCTCGTGTACGGCGGGACCGAGCGGTACCTGGAGGCGGCCCCGGGCTCGGCGACCGTCGTCGTGGTCGGCGCGACCGCCTCGTCGCTTCCGAGTCCGCTGTTCGAGCGCGGCGTCGACGTCGTCGCCGGCGCGGCGGTGGACGACCCCGCTCGGACGCGGGGCGCGGTGGCGGGCGGCGCCTGCGGCACGGACCTGCACGACCGCGGCGTTCGGAAGGTGTACGCGGCGCGCGACGCGCCGGCGACCATCGACCTGTGACCTGACATGACAGCAAGCAACTGGAGCGTACCGGAGACCGAAGTGGTACAGCGCGTTCGCGACCGACTCGACGCCGACGGCACCGACGTGCTCGCGACGATCGTCGACGTCGAGGGGAACGCCTACCGTCGCCCGGGGGCGAAGATGCTCCTCGACGACGACGGCTCGGGCGTCGGCTCGATCACGGCGGGCTGTATCGAGGACGACCTGCTCGCCGCCGCCGAGGCGGTCCGAGAGACCGGTCGCCCCGACCGGGTCACGTACGACCTGATGGAGGACGAGGACGACGTCTGGGGGCTCGGCGTCGGCTGTAACGGCGTGATCGACGTCCTCTTGGAACCGTTGACGGAGACGTACCGGCCGGCCGTCGAGGCGTTCGGCGCCGGCCGCGACGTCGCGGTGCTCACGGTGCTCTCCGCCGGCGGCGAGGGGGGCGAGGGGGGCGACGGCGGCGCGGGAGCCGGCGGCGACGGTGCGCACGCCGACCGAGACCGCCTCGGCGAGCGCGCCTACTACCGGCCCGACGAGGACCGGCTGACGCTCCCCGACGGGTCGCCCGCCGACGGGTGGCCGGTCGAGGCGCTCGCGGGGCCGGCGGCGGACCTCGCCGCGCGCGGCGCCGCCGACGTCGTCGCGGTCGAGGACGAGACGGGCGCGACGGTGGAGGTGTTCGTCGACGGGCTCGCGGCCCCGGACGACCTCGTGGTCTTCGGGACCGGCCACGACGTGGGGCCGGTGGTCGAACTCGGCGAGCGGAACGACTTCCGCGTCACCGTCGTCGGCTTCCGCGGCGGGGTCGACCTCGACGCGCGGTTCCCCGACGCCCACCGGACCGTGACGACGTCGCCGGCGGGGCTCGGCGACGCGCTCGACCTCGACGACCGGACGCACGCGGTCGTGATGACGCACAACTTCGTCGACGACCGGATCGCGGTGGAGGAGCTGCTCCGGTCGCAGGCGCCGTACGTCGGCCTGATGGGCCCGCGGGAGCGGTTCGAGGAGATGCTGGAGGCGTACGACGACGAGGGGACGACGTTCGGCGAGTCGGAGCTCGCGTCGCTGTACACGCCCGTCGGGCTCGACCTCGGCGGCGGAACGCCGTACCAGATCGCCCACAGCATCGTCGGAGAGGTCCTCGCGGTCAGCAACGACCGGACCCCGCGGCACCTGCGCGAGCGCGAGGGGCACATCCACGACCGCGTCGACGTCGAGACGCGCTCGGAGCCGGAGCCGCCGAGTCGGTAGATTCGCCCGGCGAGAGACCGACTCTCAGAGCGAGAGGTGCGAGGTCGACCCGGGATCGTCGTCGTCGGTCCCGCCCTCGTGCCGGAACGAGTAGTCGCCGTCGGTCAGGTAGACGGCGCCGTCCTCGACGGCGACCTCGACGCCGCGGAGCGCCGTGCCGGCCGCCGGGCCGTTGTCGCACTCGCCGGAGCAGGCGTCGAACAGCGAGCCGTGGCGCGGGCAGATCACCTCGCCGTCTCGAATCGGCACGCCGTCGCCCGTGTCGAACCGCTGGCTCTCGTGCGGGCAGGTGTTGATCCACGCCCGGACGCCGGGATCCTCGTCGCACGGGACGAGCACGATCTCCCGGTCGTTCGTGAACGGATCCGCAGCCGTGAATCGGTATGACCCCCGCTCGGTGACGGCCTCGACGTCGGTGAGCTTCGTCCCGTCCGGCATCGGCCGAGTCCACGATTTCCCGGGTGAAAAGCGTCGCGGCGAACTCGCGGTCGCGCTCCACCAAGACTTAGCCCCCGGTCGTCACACGTTCGGCCATGCACGCCGACGAGATCGACCCGCAAGCGAAGGCGGCCGTCGAGCGTCAGGAGCGGTTGCCGCTGCCGCACAGCAGGTGGGGGCTGAAGCTCGCCCGGCTCCTCACCCGGCCGGTGATGCGGATCCGGAACCGGAACCCCCCGCCGGTCGGGCGGACGGTCGACGGGACGGTCCCCGGCCCCGACGGCGCGCTCGACGCGCGGCTCTACCTCCCGGACGCCGAGGGGCCGTTCCCGACGGTCGTCTTCTTCCACGGCGGCGGGTTCGTGCTCGGGAGCGTCGCCACCCACGACTGGCTCTGTCGGGGGCTCACGCGGGAGAGCCGCTGCGCCGTCCTCTCGGTCGGCTACCGGCTCGCTCCCGAACACCCGTTCCCCGCGGCGGTCGCGGACGCGTACGCCGCCGTCGAGTGGGCCGCGGACAACCCGGACTCGCTCGCCGGGACCGGGGAGGTGGCGGTCGCCGGCGACTCGGCCGGTGGGGCGCTCGCCGCGGTCGCCGCGCTCATGGCGGCCGAGCGCGACGGCCCCGAGATCACGTACCAGGCGCCGTTGTACCCGAGCGTCGGCGTCCGGCCCGGACAGCCGTCGCTCCGGGAGCACGCCGGGACCGTCCTCGACGAGGCCGACATCGAGTGGTTTTCCGACTGCTACTACGACGACGAGATTCACCGGCGGAACCCGTACGCCGACCCGACGAACGCCGGTGACCTCGGCGACGTCGCGCCCGCGACGGTGGTCACGGCGGGGTTCGACCCCCTCCGCGACGGCGGCCGGGCGTACGCCGAGCAACTGGTCCGGGACGGCGTCCCGACGCGGTACGAGAACTACGAGGCGATGGTCCACGGCTTCATGACGCTCCGCGAGGTCGACCGCGCCGAGGAGGCGATCGCGACCGTCGCCGACGACCTCGCCGGCGCGTTCGAGCGCGGCGCCAATCGATAGCGACCCGCGGGCGTCCGGCCGGTCGTCCGAGCGACGCTCGCCCGTCGAGAAGACGAAACGCGGCTGACCGATCGGGACGGCTCCGGACCGTTCAGGGTCGGTCGCGCTTTGTCGGCGAACGGTCGGCGGGCGCGTCGAAGCGCACGACGATCCGCTCGACGGTGGGCGCGTAGACGGTCATCTCTTTTCCCTTCTCGGAGTACCACGTGTTGACCGGCGCGATCAGGTCGGCGTCGCAGAGCCGATTGAGGTGGTAGGTGACGTTCTGGAGCGACGCGTCGACGTCGGCGGCGACGTCGGAGGCCGTGCCGGGACCGTCCGCGAGCGCGGCGAGGATCCGCTGAGCGGTGTCACACGAGAGGACGCGCAGCGCGTCGGTCGGCTCGTCGCGCCCGAGCACGACGTCCGTCTGTTCTCGGGGGGCGTGGTCGACTGTCGGTCGGTGTGGTAACGCGCTTGCCATGAGGTCTGGAGGGCGAACAACGGTTCTGTTTGTTCGGTTCGAGTCGAACAAGCGAATCAAACAGTTTAATACTTACGGAATGCCTACCTCTGGTATGGCTGTTCGACACGTTCATGCGTCGGAGCGACGAGGTCGCCCGTATGAGTGAGAACGCCGAGGCCGCCCGCGAGCGCGTCATCGAATCGCTCGAGCAGTCGGCCGAGGTGTACGGGCTGAGCCGCAGCGCCGGCCGGATATACGGCGTTCTCTACTTCGCGGACGCCCCGCTGTCGATCCCCGAGCTCGTCGACCGGACCGGGTACGCGAAGTCGACCGTCAGCAACGTCACTCGGACGCTCACGCGCGTGGGCCTGATCCACCGTCGGTCGTCCGACGGCGGCGGGCGGCGGGTTCGGTTCGCCGCCGAGCGCGAGATCTGGTACATCCTGCAGGACGTGTTCCAACAGTACGTGCAACGAGAGCTCCAGACCACCCACCGGACGATCAGACGCGCGGAACGCGGGCTGGACGACGGAGAGGGCGTCGAGGCCGAGCGGATCCGCGAGCTCCGAGAGACGTACGAGGACCTCCAAGAGATCGTCGAACTCGCGTCGGAGCTCTCTGCCGCGGAGCTGCGCGACGCCCTGGACTCGTACGAGGGGTAGCGCTCACCGAGCCGTCGGGGGCGCGAGCGAGCCCGTCCGCCGATCGAAGCCTCTTCTCCTCCCTACCGATCGAAGCCTCTTCCCCTCCTGCTTACCGACCGAAGCCTCCTACCAGTACACCGTGTACGTACACGCGTCGCCGCCCTCGCGTCGGCAGTCCGGCCCGGTCTCCTCGATGAACACGAACGCGTCGACCGGCGCGTGTTCCTTCGCCACGCCGCGGATCAGCCCGCGGTCGAACGGGCACGGATACGGCGTGTGACACGTCACTTCGCCGGCCCGGTCGTCCGTCCGCTCGAAGCGGTACTCGCCTATCTCTCCGCCGCGATGGTTCCGCCGGTACGCCTCGTCGATACCGCGAAGCCCGCCCGCGACGGTCGCGGACTCGCTCGGCCAGTCCGCGACGTCGGGAAGCTGCTCGCCGAGGCGGTCGAGGACGTGCGGCTGGAGGTCCGTCGCGATGGTCTCGAAGGCGTCTAGCCACGCCTGCTGCGGGTACCACTCGTCGGGAGAGGGGTCCCGGATCCCCTCCTCCGCGAGCGCCGCGAGCGCCCGTTCGCGGTACGCGTCGGAGAACCGTCCCATCCCCTCCTCGACGATAGAAAGGACAGTTCGACCGTTCACTTCCACGTCGCGGTCGAACGGCTCGTACGGTGTCATGATAACTGTCTAACGAATTCGGAGTGATAAACCCAGCACATCGGACGACCGGGCGGCCGACGCCGGGCCGCGGCACGGCGTTCGAGGTGACCCTCGCCCGCGGACATGTTTCAGATTATATGACAAAAACATAATACGGGTGGGGGCGCCTCGTGGACGCATGGTGAAGAGCACGGTCCGGTTTCCCGAGTCGGTGGTCGGCGAGATCGAGTCGCTGGTCGAGAGCGGCCAGTTCGAGAGCAAGTCCGAGTTCTACCGTTTTTCGACCGACAACGTGCTGAATCAGGTGCTCGACGACTACGAACCAGAGACCATCGACTACGAGCAGATCAGGGAGGAGGTGATGCCGCAGGCGGAGCGCGAGCTGGGCGCCGACGCCGACGCGGATCACCCGCCGTTCTTCGAGTCGGTCGCGTTCGTCAGGAAGTTGGCCCTCCGCGGGAACGTCAGCGACGCCGAGGACTTCATCGACCACCAGTACGTCCCGGGCGACCGGCACGCGGTCCTCCTCGAGGAACTGCTCCGGCTGTACCGAGACGAGACGGCCCCCGCTCCGCGACAGGCCCCCCCGGACCGCGAGCCGCGCGCCGCGCCGGAGGAGCGACAGCACTGACCGGGAATCGCCGCCGCCTCACCGGTTCAACCGCCATCGGATCGCCGCGGCCGCGACCAGCACCGTCGCGAACGTGACGCCCCCGGATATCAGCGCCCCGCGGGCCCCCGTCGTTCCCGTGGTGATGACGCTCACCGACGCCCCGCCGCCCGCGACGGCGGCGCCGCCGGCCACCCCGCCGAATCCGATACAACAGAGGCTCAACAGCCCAACGAGCGACAGCGACCCCAAGAGGCCGTCGTCGCTCACGGCTCGCTCACCCGCCGTCCGACCGCGTCGAACGCGGCCGAGGGCGACGCGTCGGTCGCAGTCGATGCGAACGCGATCACGGTCGCTCTCGTCGGCCCGCGTGTGAATAGCTGACGGGATCGGGCGCGGGGCGCGCCGGACCGCTACCTCGACGCGGGGACGGAGACGACCGTCGTCGACGCGTCGCGGAGGACGCGCTCGGTAGTGCTGCCGAGCAGGTCCCCCGCGGCGTCGCGGGCGCCGCGGGTCCCCATGACGATCGCGTCGGCGCCGATCTCGTCCGCGTACGCGACGATCTCCCGCGACGGGACGCCCTCCCCGATCGCGGTCTCGCAGTCCATCCCCGCCGCCGTCGCCTCGGACTCGATCCGCTCGACGGCCGCCTCGAGACGGACCCGCTGCTCCGGGTCGTCGTCGTCGAACGCGCCCGGCTTCCCGGACCGCTCGTAGGTCGGGAGGTCCTCCAGCACGCCGAGGACGTGGACCGTCCCGTCGGGCGCCGTGATCTCGACCGCGTCCTCTACGGCCGCGAACGCGGCGTCGCTACCACCGGTCGGGATCAGGGTCGTGCCGTACATGCGGTCGGTGGTACGGGCGCGTTTCTGAAGAGGATTACCGTCGGGCGGGATCCGCTCTCGACCGTCGCCGCGATCGCGGCCAGGATCTCTTCCGGCGAACTCGCCGCGAACGGGCCGTTGAACGCTCAGTAAGATACTTTAGCGTTCGGAGCTTAACCGTTACCAAGTGTCATGGAGGCCGTGGACGACGTGTCGGATCGGATCCGATCCGACGGCGACTCGGAGGGGCGTCACGCGTATCGGACGGACCGGGCCGCCCGCGAGGGCGGTCGGTTCCTCGGCGAGGTCGACGACGAGCGCTTCCGCGAGGTGCTCGCGCGCCACCCCGAGGCGTGCGAGGCGTTCAGGATGATATCCGGGGCCGGATACCGGGACCCGGCGGAGGCGATGGGCACCTACTCCGCGGCGGAACACGCCGGGCGGGTCAGGACCGACGTCGAGTCGATCGCGGCGGTCCTGAGCGACGCGGACCACACCTGCGTCGTCAGGCTCGACACCGCCGACCCGCAGCTCGCGACGGTTCGGAACGGGGTCGAGCGGGCGCAGATCGAGTTCGACACCGCGCGGGTCCGCTGGGTCCCGCCGGACGCGGGAGAGCCCGGCGGCTGACTCGACGGTCGGATCGCGCGTCCGACCACCGTGACTACAGTCGCTGTTTGGGTAACGGACAGCCCTTTGCGAGCGGTGGCCCGTCTCTCCGTATGGACGACACTCCGATCTCTCGGCGTCGGTTCGCCGCGAGCGGGATCGCCGCCGCGGCGGTCGCCGCCGCGGGCTGTCTCGGCGGGACGTCCGGTGACGGCGAACCGGGATCGAACGGCGCGGACGGCGACCGCGTGCTCAGGCTGTCGCTCTCGGGACTCGGCGACGCCCTCCGTGACAGGTACGTCACCGATCCCGAGGAGGCCGATCCGAACTGGGCGGACGGGGCCTTCGAGGCCGTCAGGAACGGAACGACGCTGACGACGCAGTACCGGAAACCGTTCTTCTCGGACGCGGACGATCCGACGTACGCCCGACACGACGGGACGTACTACTGGCTCGACTCGGTCGTCGTCGACGAGGTCGCCGTCTCGCGTCCCGTGCTCAGACTGTTCGAGCCCGCGGAGACGAGCGACGGAGCCGCCGAGCCGAAGAGCGCTGATGCGCTTCCGGCGATCGACCGGCGGGCCGTCGAGATCGCGCACCACGCGGCGCGGGCGCGGGGGAACGAGAGCGGGATGCCGGTGGGGCTGGTCCGGCGCGGCGGTTACGTGTACCGCCGGGACGACGCCGCGGCGGAGAGCGACCTGCTCGCGGCGGACGGCCCCGACCGCGTCACCGTTCGCGACACGGAGTATGTCGTCGAGATCACCGAGGAGGAGTTCCACGAGCCGGTGTACCGAGCGACCGGTGAACGGGTGGCCGACACGCCGGAGCGGATGGAGGCGATACTCCGCGCCGAGTTCGTCGGCGCCCGGATCTCCCGCGACGGCCTCTCCGCCGACGCGAGAGACCTCCTGCTGGAGGCCGAGGCCGACGAGTACCGCGAGTCGCACCCGTACTCGGAGGCGTACCGGGAGGTGCTCCGAGCGCTCCACGAGCGACCGTACATCGACGGGAACGTCCGGAAGGACGCCGGGGTGGACTCGAACCGGGCCGACCTGTGCCGGTACGACGACGTGTACTACGACTACCAACTCCGGTTCGTCTCCCTCTGACCGTCGATCGGCCGGTTCGATTCGTCGTTCTGATCGTATCGGCCGTTATTTCGGAGTTATCCGATCTTTCTTTTGCCGTTCTGCGCCAGACTTATGATATCGTGGGCGATGTCGTATCATAACTGACGATGACACAACAGGATCCGTCGGACGGGATCGAACACCTCTTCGCCGATACCGTTCGCGACACGATGGGAAGCGCCGTGTACGGCGACTGGCGATCGATCCATAACGCGGACGCGGTGCCGCTCGCCTTCGGGTTCCCGTACCCGGAGTCGTTCCCGAACGAGGAGCTGGCCGCCGCCACCGATTCGCTGCTGTCGAGCGAGCCGGAGCGCGCGCTCCAGTACGGCGGCGGCGACCACGCCGACGGACTCCGCGACCTCGTCGTCGACCGGGCGCGGGACCGCGGCATCGACTGCGCCGCGGAGACGGTCCACGTCACGAACGGTGCGACGCGGGCGATCGACACGGTCTGTCGGACGTTCCTCGAACCGGGCGACGAGGTCGTCGTCGAGGCGCCGACGTTCATGGGCGCGCTGGGCATCTTCCGGAACCACGGCGCGGCGGTGACCGGCGTGACCGTGGACGAGGAGGGGCTCGACGTCGACGCGCTCGCGGACGACCTCGTCTCGCGCGCGCAGTGCGGCGCGGCCCAGCCGAAGCTCGTCTACACGATCCCCGACTTCCAGAACCCCACCGGGGTCACGATGGCGACGGACCGACGCGAGCGGCTCCTCGACCTCGCCGAGCGGTACGACTTCGTCGTGCTCGAGGACGACCCGTACGGCCGGCTGCGGTACGAGGGCTCCGAGCGACCGCCCCTCAAGGCCCTCGACGT
Organism: Halorubrum sp. Ea1; assembly: GCF_002252965.1. NCBI lineage: Archaea > Methanobacteriati > Methanobacteriota > Halobacteria > Halobacteriales > Haloferacaceae > Halorubrum > Halorubrum sp. Ea1. The sequence continues at coordinate 35,794 of NZ_NHPG01000056.1, read as the reverse complement.
CGACGACCGCGTGGTCCGTGTAAACACCGTCTCGAAGACGATCGCGCCCGGGGTCCGAACGGGATGGATCGTGGCCGACGAGACGACGACGGCGCAGTTCGATCGGATCGACGCTGGCGGCGAGCCGAGCTTCACCCGCGGGCTGATCGATCGCTACTGCACGGACGGGCGGCTCGACCGAGCCGTCGCTCGGCTGTGCGAGGGGTACGAGCGGCGACGGGACCGGATGCTCGCGAGCCTCGAAACGCACATGCCGCCGAGCGCGACGTGGAGCGAGCCGAGCGGCGGGTTCTTCGTCTGGGTCGAGTTCCCGGAGGGGACCGACGCCGAGGCGATGCTGCCCGACGCCATCGACGCCGGTGTCACATATCTCCCCGGGACGTTCTTCTACCCCGACGACGGCGGCCGGCGATTCGCTCGCCTCTCCTTCAGTTACGCGTCGCCGTCAGCAATCGACGACGGTATCGAGTCGCTGGCCCGGACCGTCCGCGACCGCGTCCCGGTGACCGGCGGGAAGAACGGGTAGACCGGCGGCGCCCAGCGAGTCGGACGCGGACCAGCGAACTGGTCGCTGTCTAGTGGGGATCGCCACCGAGCGACGAGCCGCATCACCGACCGCGAGACGCCGCTTAATATTGTATTAATAACTGGTAGTGTTGGTCACGCCCCCATGCAACAGCCTTATTATACACAAACAGCCAGTGCGGTCCGAGATGGTATCAGATTACTCCAACGATTCCGGAGTAAACTCGACGAGTATCGGGTTTCAATCCAGTATCGGTTCCGTTTGTGAGGTGAGTCATGACGGTTGAGACCTACGGGGCGATATCGCTGTTCCCGCCCCTGTTCGCGATCGTGCTCGCGATGGTCACCCGGAAGCCGGTCCTCTCGCTGTTCCTCGGCATCTGGTCGGGCGCGGTGATTTTCACCGCGAACGTCGGCGTGGTGCAGTCGCTCGACTGGGTGGTCTCCTCGATCGGGGAGAGCACGTTCAACGCGAAGATCATGCTGATCGTGCTGTTCCTCGGCGCCGGCGTCGCGCTCATCTGGCGGCTCGGCGGGGCCTCCGCGATCGCGAACGCCGCGACCTCGCGGCTCGACTCACAGCGGAAGGTCGGGCTCGCGACGTGGGTCTTCGGCATGCTGTGGTTCTTCGGCGACTACTCGAACACGGCGATCGTCGGCACGACGATGCGGGAGATGGCCGACGAGCTGCGCATGTCCCGCGAGAAGCTCGCGTACATCATCGACTCGACGGCCGCGCCGGTCGCGACGTTCGGGATCTCCAGTTGGGTCGTCTACCAGCTGAGCATGATCCGGGAGGGGTACTCGGCGGCGGGCATCTCGCCCGAATCGGAAGCGGTGCCCGGCGCGTTCGCGCTGTTCATCCAGAGCGTCCCGTTCAACGTCTACTGCATCCTCGCGGTGGCGATGGTCGGGATCATCGTGCTCAGCCAGCGCGACTTCGGCGAGATGCTCACGGCCGAGACCCGCTCGTGGACGGAGGGGAAGCTGCTCCGCGACAACGCGGTTCCCATGCAGAGCGCGGAGGACAGCCTCGGCGACCTCCTGACCGACTCGCCGCAGCTTCGGTTCTTCCTGGTCCCGGTCGGGGCGCTCATCACGGTCGTCATCGGCGGGGCCTTCTTCACCGGACTCTCGGCGTCCGACCCCGGCGCCTCGACGCTCGACGTCGTCGGGAACGCGCAGTTCGTCGACGCGCTGCTCTGGGGGACGTTCACGATGGTCTCGGTCGCGATCGCGCTCGGCGTGGGCAGCGGCGTCGCCTCGCCCGACGAGGCGATGGAAACGGTCATCGACGGGTTCGGTATGATGCTGACCGCGCTGTCCATCCTCGTGATGGCGTGGACGATCGGGACGGTCACGACCGCGCTCGGGACCGGCGTGTACGTCACCAACGTCGCCGAGGCGTTCGTCACTCCGACCCTGCTCCCCCTCGTCGTGCTGTTCGCGGCCGCGGTCGTCGCGTTCTCCACCGGCACGTCGTGGGGCACGATGGCGATCGTGACGCCGATCGCGATCCCGCTGGCGTACAGCGTCGGCGGCGGCACCGCGGCGCTGTTGCCGGTGGCCGTCGGAACGATCTTCAGCGGGGCGATCTTCGGCGACCACTGCTCGCCCATCTCCGACACCACAATCCTGGCGTCGACGTTCACGGGATCGGACCACATCGACCACGTCCGGACGCAGATGTACTACGCGGTGACCGTCCTCGGCGTCTCAGCGCTGCTCCTGCTGACGTGGGGCGTCACCGGGATCACGCCGGTGATCCTGCTGCCGGTCGGCGCGGCCCTGCTGTACGGGATCGTCTACGTCCTCTCCGAGCTGGACGCCGGCCGGAAGGACGTCCTCGCGAAGCCGGTCGAGTCCGCACAGCAGACGCCGGCGTCGGCCCCGTCCGACGACTGACTCGTCCGGACGGCGTTCGCGGCGTCGCGACGCGTGACGGCTCGTCGACGCCGCGGCCCGTTCCTGTCGTCTCAGGGGTACTTTCATATTCGGCTCCGAACTATGCGTGTGTATGACTGGCAAAGGTAGCGATCCGGTCGAACGACTGAAACGCGTCGCCGATATCGACGTCGATGCGTTCGACTCCCGGGTCCGCGAGGAGGCCGACGCGATCCGGGCCCACGTCGAGGCGGGGACGTTCGACAACGAGCAGGTGACGACGGGGCTCGAGTACGAGTTCTACGCCGTCGACCGCGAGACGGACAACCTCCGTCGGATCCCGCGGTCGCTTCTGGGCTGCGTGGGGTTCGACCGGGAGCTCGGGCTCCACAACGCGGAGCTGAACTCGGCTGTCCACCCGTTCACCGGCCGCGGCATCGACGCCGTCCGGGCGGACGTGACCGGGAAGCTCGACGCGCTCCAGCGGCGCGCCGCCGCGGACGGGATCCGCGTGGTGAGCGACGGGATGTGGACGATCGGCCCGGCGGAGAGCGCGACGGACGACTACCTGACCGAGGCCACGCACGAGGAGGGGTTGACGCTGGGGATCAACGTCAGCAACGGGGTCCGATATCACGGGTTCGCCAGCGTCGGCGCGGACCGGTTGATCGGGAGCGAGATCGACGTCCCCGGCGCGAGGATCGACGCGGACAGCGCGGGACCGGTCAGTCTCACCACGTCGATCCAGCCCCACTACCAGCCCCGCCGCGCCGCGGACCTCCCGAGGTATCACCGGATCGCGACGCGGCTCGCCGGGCCGCTGCTCGCGCTCGCCGTCAACTCGCCGTTCCTGCCGCCCGCGCTCTACGACGACCCCGGCCCCGACCGCGAACTGCTCGTGGCGGACGGGTACGCCGAACACCGGATCCCGGTGTACGAGCAGATGATGAATCCGCCGGGACGCGATCGAAAGGTGAAGTTCCCCCGCGACATCGACAGCGTGGGGGCGGCCATCGACCGTATCGCGGCCGACCCGGTGCTCGTCCCGGCGGAGATCGAGGCGGAGGGCCGGTTCGACGACGAGTTCGTCCACTTCCGACACAAACACGGGAGCTACTGGCGGTGGGTCCGGCCGGTGTTCGACGGCGCGACCGAGGGGAGCGCGAGCGCCCGGATCGAGTTCCGCCCGCTCCCCGGCCAGCCGACGATCCCCGACGCGGTGGCGATCCTCGCCGCGTTCGGCGGGGCGATGCGGGGGATCGCGGAGCGCGGCCACCCGGTCGTCGACCTCCCCTGGGAGCGGGCCGAATCGAACTTCTACGCGGCCGCCCGCAACGGGCTCGACGCCGAAATGGAGTGGATCACGGCCGACGGTGCGACGACGACGGAGACCGCGGGACTGTACCGCGACCTGTTCGCCGCCGCGAAGGACGGACTTGAGGAGCACGGCTGTACGACCGACCAGATCGCCGCGGCGCTCTCCCCGCTCCGGAGCCGAGTCGAGACCGGCCGGACGCCCGCGGACTGGAAGCGGTCGGCCGTCGCCGTCGCCCTCGACGACGGGGCGACCCCCGCCGAGGCGATCCGGTCGACGCAGCGCGCCTATATCCGGCTCCAAGCGCGAACGCTCTACGACGAGTCGCTCGCCGACTGGCCGGGGCCCGAGTCCGTTCTCCTCGGGTGACTCGGGGGCGGCGCGTCGGCCGAGAGCGAGTCCGTCACGGCGGGGCGGTCCGGCCCGCGAAACGGGTCACTCGCGCCGCATCGATATCCCGGAGTAGCCGCAGGCGTCGCAGGAGAGCGTCTCGCGGGCGCCGAACCGGTACGCCACCAGCGGATCGCCACAGCGGGGGCAGGGGTCGCCGGCGGCCGGCGGCGGGGCGTGGCGGACCCCGGCGACGACGAGTCGGACGGCGAGCTCGTGGGCGGCGTCCTCGTCGACCGCGCCGCCCCAGATCACGTTGGCGTCGGCGCCGATCCGCTCTCTGACCGCCGCGATGACGTCGGTCGCGGCGGCGATGCTGGTCTCGGGGTCGACGACGACGTCCACGAGCACCGCGCTCGCGTCGGTCGCGTCGACCCCCTCGGGGAGCCCGTCGAACGCCGCCGCGACCGCGGCCCCCGGGGCGTCGCGGTCGGCGGTCCCGGTTCCCAGCGCGGCGACGCCGGCCGAGAGCACCGTCTCGGCGTCGGTGAGGTCGAGGTTGACGAAGCCGGGCTCCTGGACCGTCGCGAGGAACGCGCGGATCGCCGCCTCGACGGCGTCGCCCTCCGCGAGCAGCACCGCGTCGACGGCGTCGCGGACCGCGGACAGCGCGTCGTCGTCGGCCGCGTTCGCGGGGACGACCGCGACCGCGAACGCGTCGAGCCCGCCGAGCGCCCGAAGCGACTCGACCGCCTCGTGGCCCTCGCCGACCTCGTCGGGATCGAGCGCGACGACGACCGCCGCGGGGGGCGACGCGTCTGCCGGCGCCGGCGCGGCGCCACGCTCGGTCGCGGAGGCCGCCTCCGCGAGGAGGGCCGCGACCGACGCGTACCGGGCGTTGCGGAACGCCGAGCCCGCGAGCCGGTCGCCGTGGGCGCCGAGGCCGCAGACGACGACGGAACCGCCGAGGGCGTCGGCCGCCTCGCGCAGGTCGTCCCGGTGAGACATCTGGAAGGGCCGTTTCGGCTCCGTCGACAAACCCCTTCCCACTCGCGGGCCGGACGGGCGACCGATCGCGGCCGGCGATCGATCGCTTCGGACGATCCCTCCCGAGGCGCCGCGGGTCGGATCCCAACCGCTAACCGAGCCCGATCACAACCGCTTCGCATGGACCGCTTCCGGAACACGGGACAGCCGGACTGGGACTGGTGGGGACGGATCTGGCCGACGCCGGGCGAGACGCTCCGGCGGCTCGGCGTGGCGCCGGGCGACCGCGTCGCCGAGATCGGCTGCGGCAACGGCTACTTCGCCCTCCCGGCCGCGCGGGTCGCCGACCCGGCGTCGGTGTACGCCGTCGACCTCGACGGGTCGCTGCTCGCGGAGCTCGAAGGGCTCGCGGCGGAGCAGGGGATCGAGAACGTCGTGCCGGTCCGCGGCGACGCGCGCGACCTCGCCGCGCTCCTCCCCGAGCCGGTCGACGTCGCGCTGCTGGCGAACGCCTTCCACGGGATCGACGACCGGGCCGGCTTCGTCTCGGGCGTCGCCGGCGCGCTCGCCGTCGACGGGCGGTTCGTCGTCGTCAACTGGCGCGACCGGCCGCGGGAGGAGACGACGCTCGCCGGCGAGCCGCGCGGCCCGCCGACCGAACTGCGAGTGGGTCCGGCGGAGACGCGGCGCGCGGTCGAGGACGCCAGCGACCTGCGGCTCGCCCGCGAGGTCGACCTCCCGCCGTTCCACTACGGGCTCGTCTTCGAGCGGTGAGGCGGGTCGCGGCGCGGCTCCCCGCGCGAGCCCTCCCGTCGCCTGCCCCCGGCGGCTTCCCCGGCGCGTATGCGGTCGATTTTTGACGAGGCGGCCCCGAACCGGGGTATGACCATCGAACCGGCCGAGATCGAGGAGCTCATCCAGGCGGGGATCCCGGACGCCGTCGCCCGCGTGACGAACCCCCGGATCCACGACGACGAGGACGAGGACGCGCACTTCGCGGCCGTCGTCGTCTCCCCCGCCTTCGAGGGCGAGTCGCTCGTCGACCAGCACCAGCGCGTGTACGACGCCGTCGGCGACCACATGACCCGGTCGGTCCACGCGCTGGAGATCAAGACGTACACGCCCGCCGACTACGCCGAGCACGGGAGCGGCAGCCTCGCGCCGGAGCTCCGCGACGCGGGGCTGTTCCCGGTCGACGAGGCGTAGACCCCGGCCGCGACGCGTAGACACCGACCCCGGTCCCGACCCCGGCCGCGACGCGCACCGCGCCGGTTCGGCTCCCCGCGTCCGCGTTCGACTGAGCGCTTTCAGTAGCTTTTACCCGGTCTCGCGGGAAGCGTCGCGCATGGGTGACGACTACCGCACGGAGGAGGACAGCCTCGGCGAGATGCAGGTGCCGGCCGACGCCTACTGGGGCGCGCAGACCCAGCGCGCGGTCGAGAACTTCCCGATATCCGGGATCCCGATGAGCCGGCGGTTCATCCGCGCGCTCGGCGTCGTGAAGAAGGCGGCCGCGCAGGCGAACCGCGACCTCGACCTGATCGACGAGGACACCGCGGAGGCGATCGTCGCCGCCGCCGACGAGGTGATCGCCGGCGAGCACGACGACCAGTTCCCGGTCGACGTGTTCCAGACCGGCTCGGGGACCTCCTCGAACATGAACGCCAACGAGGTGATCGCCAACCGCGCCGCCGAGATCGCCGGCGCGGAGATCGGCGACCGCGTCGTCCACCCGAACGACCACGTCAACTACGGGCAGTCGTCCAACGACGTGATCCCCACGGCGATGCACGTCGCGTCCCTGGAGGCCGTCGAGAAGGACCTCGTGCCCGCCCTGGAGACGCTCCACGCCGAGCTGGAGGCGAAGGAGACCGCGTTCGACGGCGTCGTCAAGACCGGCCGCACGCACCTCCAGGACGCGACGCCGATCCGCCTCGGCCAGGAGTTCGGCGGCTACCGGACCCAAGTCGCGAAGGGGATCGAGCGGGCCGAGACCGTCCAGTCGAACCTGCGCGAGCTCGCCCTCGGCGGCACCGCGGTCGGCACCGGGCTCAACACCCATCCCGACTTCCCGGAGCTCGCCGCGGAGTACATCTCCGACGAGACGAACACGACGTTCCGCGAGGCCGACAACCACTTCGAGGCGCAGGCGGCCCACGACGCGATGGCGGAGGCGCACGGCTCGCTCCGGACCATCGCCGGGAGCATGAACAAGATGGCGAACGACCTGCGGCTGCTCGCCTCCGGCCCGCGCAACGGGCTCGGCGAGGTCGAGCAGCCGGAGAACCAGCCCGGCTCCTCGATCATGCCCGGGAAGATCAATCCCGTCGTCGCCGAGTCGGTCAATCAGGTCCACAAGCAGGTCGTCGGCAACGACGCCGCGATCTCGGCCGGCGCCGCCCGCGGCGAGATCGACCTGAACCTTTATAAGCCGGTCATCGCGCACAACTTCCTCGAATCGGCCGAGCTGCTCTCGAACGCCGCCGAGACGTTCGGCGAGCGTTTCGTCGCGAAGCTGGAGGCCAACGAGGAGCACTGCGAGACCCGCGTCGAGCAGTCGATGGCTCTGGCGACCGCACTGAACCCCGCGATCGGCTACGACAAGGCGTCGAAGGTCGCGAAGACGGCTTTAAAAGAGGGGAAAAGCGTCCGTGAGGCCGCGGTCGAGGCCGGCTACCTCACCGAGGCGGAGGCGGACGAGGTGCTCGACCCCGAGGCGATGACCCACCGCGTCATCCTCGGCGACGAGGACTGAGACCCGGGATCGTCGGGGGCGTCAGTCGACGACCTCACAGCCCAGTTCTTCGAGCCGCCGGACCGCGGCGGGGCGGTCGGTCTCTTTGATCAACACGTGGTCCGTCGCGTACGACGAGAGGACGAACACCGAGACTTCGACCTCGGCGAGCGCCGTGGCCACCGCCGCCAGGAACCCGACGAGCTCGAACGGGAGTTCCATCTCGAAGGTGAGGCGCTTCCATCCGGGCTCGACCGCGTCGGCGTCGACCGCGTCGACCTCGTCCTCCTCGACGACCACCGTCGTCTCGCCCGCCTCTCTGATCGTCGCGAACGCGGCGGAATGATCGCGGTCGGTCCGGCAAACCGCGTACGTCTCGTCCGACACGCTGACCGTTCCGCCGTCGAGGAACTCGGTCGGGTCCATGCCGACCGCAGTCGTTCGGCGGATAAAAATGCCCGTCGCCGTCTCCCACCGTCCCCGCCGCTCGCGCGGAATCGGCACCATTTAAGCCGCTCTCGGTCCCCCTTCGAGACGGATGAAACTACACGAATATCAGGCGAAGACTATCTTCGCGGACGCCGGGATCCCGGTCCCGGATTCCCGGCTCGCGACGACCGTCGACGAGGCGCTCGACGCCGTCGACGAGATCGGCTACCCGGCCGCGATCAAGGCGCAGGTCCACGTGGGCGGCCGCGGCAAGGCCGGCGGCATCAAGATCGCGACCGACCGCGACGAGGCCGAGGCGTACGCCGAGGAGATCCTCGGGATGGACCTGAAGGGGTACACCGTCGACTCGGTGCTCGTCGAGGCCGGCGTCGACTTCGTGGACGAGCTGTACGTCGGCGTCACGATGGACCGCGGCGAGGGGAAGCCCGTCCTGATGGTGTCGACCGAGGGCGGCGTGAACATCGAGGAAGTCGCCGAGGAGAACCCCGACGCGATCGCGCGCGAGCACGTCGACCCCGCGTTCGGGCTCCACCCGTACCAGGCCCGCAAGGTCGTGTACGAGGCGGGCGTCGACGCCGACGTCGCGCTCGACGTGGCGTCGATCCTCTCGACGCTGTACGACCTCTACGAGGGGAACGACGCCTCCGAGATCGAGGTCAACCCCGTCATGATCACGGGCGACCGCGAGGTCGTCGCGGCCGACGCCGTGATGAACATCGACGAGGACGCGCTGTTCCGCCAGCCGGAGCTGGCCGAGATGGCCGAGGCGTCCTACGAGGACGACCTCGAACGGAAGGCCGGCGAGTACGGCTTCGACTACGTCCGCCTCTCGGGCAACGTCGGCATCATCGGCAACGGCGCCGGGCTCGTGATGACGACGCTCGACCTGGTCGACTACTACGGCGGCAAGCCCGCCAACTTCCTCGACATCGGCGGCGGCGCGAAGGCCGAGCGCGTCACGAAGGCGCTCGACATGGTGTTCTCCGACCCCAACGTCGACAGCGTCGTGTTCAACATCTTCGGCGGGATCACCCGGGGCGACGAGGTCGCGAAGGGGATCAACGAGGCGCTCGCGGAGTTCGACGAGATCCCGAAGCCGGTCGTCGTCCGGCTCGCCGGGACCAACGCCGAGGAGGGGATGGAGATCCTGAACACCGACCTGATCGAGGTCGAGGAGACGCTGGAGGAAGCGGTCCAGCGCGCGGTGAAGAACGCGGAGGAGGTGACCCAATGAGCATTTTCGTCGACGACGACACCAGAGTGGTAGTCCAGGGGATCACCGGCGGGGAGGGGAAGTTCCACGCCGGCCAGATGATCGAGTACGGCACGAACGTCGTCGCCGGCGCGGTGCCCGGCAAGGGCGGCCAGGAGGTCGCCGGCGTCCCCGTCTACGACACCGTGGACGAGGCCGTCGAGGCGGAGGACGCCGACGCGTCCGTCGTCTTCGTCCCGCCGGCGTTCGCGGGCGACGCCATCTTCGAGGCGCTCGACACGGACCTCGACCTCGCGGTCGCGATCACCGAGGGGATCCCGACCCAGGACATGGCGAAGGTGAACAAGCGGCTGGGCGAGACCGACACGCGCCTGCTCGGCCCGAACTGCCCCGGGATCATCACGCCGGGCGAGGCGAAACTCGGCATCCTGCCCGGAAACATCTTCGCCGAGGGCAACGTCGGGCTCGTCTCCCGCTCCGGCACCCTGACGTACCAGGTGGTCGATAACCTCACCGAGCGCGGGATCGGTCAGACGACCGCGATCGGCATCGGCGGGGACCCGATCATCGGCACCTCATTCATCGACGCCCTGGAGGCGTTCGAGGCCGACACCGAGACCGACGCGGTCGTGATGTGCGGCGAGATCGGCGGGGAGGACGAGGAGCAGGCCGCGCGGTTCATCGGCGAACACATGGACACGCCGGTCGCCGGCTTCATCGCCGGACGGACGGCGCCGCCGGGCAAGCGGATGGGCCACGCGGGCGCCATCGTCTCCGGCTCCGGGACCGGCACCGCGCAGTCGAAGATCGACGCGCTCAACAACGCGGGCGTTCCCGTCGGCGACACCCCCGAAGAGGTCGCCGACCACGTCGAGGACTTCCTGTAAGCGACGACGGGGTGGGCCCCCGACTCGATTTCAGCCGTTCCGGTTCTCAGTCCTGACCATCGGAGCGAAAGCTAAACTTACCGGTAGTGTGACGGCCACCTATGGATACCGCTCCCGGGAACGACGGCGACGATCCCACCGCCGACGCCTTCCGCGGAGGGGAGCCCGCCGGCGGCGGGCCGCGACGGGTGCTCATCGTCGACGACGAGCCCGGCGCCGCGGACCTCGCGGCGACCCACGTCGAGCGACTGGTCGACGGGATCGAGACGGTGACGTACACCGCCCCGGACGACGCGCTCGCGGCGGTCGAGTCGGAGCGTATCGACTGCGTCGTCAGCGACTTCGACATGCCCGGCAGCGACGGGCTCGAACTGCTCACCGCGGTCCGCGAGGTCGATCCCGGGATCCCGTTCGTGCTGTTCACGGGGAAGGGGTCCGAAGAGATCGCCAGCGAGGCGATCTCCGCCGGGGTGACGGACTACCTCCAGAAGGGCGGCGGGAGAGACCGGTACGAGATGCTCGCGAACAGCGTCGCGAACGCGCTGGAACGGCGACAGGTCGAGCGGAACCTCCGGGAGGTGAACGCGAAGGTGACCGCGCTCCACCGGTTCGCGACGGAGGTCGCCGCCTGCGAGCGCGTCGACGAGGTGTTCGAACGGACCGTCGACGCCGCGGAGGGCATACTGGAATTCGACCGGTGCGTCACGGCCCGCCGCCGCGGCGACACCCTCGTCCCCGCGGCGCTCTCGGAGAGCGTCACCGACGAGGAGGTCCGCTCGTTCGAGGTCGGCGAGGGGGTCGTCGGGACCACCGCCGCCGAGGAGCGGACGATGGTCGTCGACAACGTCAGCGTCGACCCCGCCGACCCGGACCAGTTGGAGGACCCGGAGAACTGCGACCCGCCGAGCGCCGGGGAAGCCGCCGACTGCGGGCGAGCCGACGATCACGGCCGGGCCGACGGCGCCGCGGTCGCCGACCCGGTCGCCGACGACATCCGCTCGGCGATCAGCGTCCCGATCGGTCCGTACGGCGTGTTGCAGGCCGTCTCTGACGGATACGCCGCGTTCGACGAGGGCGACGTCGAGTTCGCGGAGCTGCTGGCCGCCCACACCGCCGACGCGATCGAGCAGATCGAGACGGAGAACGCGCTGCGGGCCGAACGCGACCGACTGACGGCGCTGTTCGACGATCTCCCGCTGCCGGGAGTCAGAACGGTCGCGCTCGGCGGCGGCGAACGCCGTCTCGACGCCACGAACGAGGCGTTCGAGCGGACGTTCGGCTACTCGGCGGCCGACCACGGCTACCGCGAGATACGCGACGCCATCATCCCGGAGGGCGCCGCCCGGTTCGACCCCGAGACGGTCCTCGATCGGGACGGGACGCCGCGGCTCGAAGTGCGCCGCCGGACGACCAACGGGCTCAGGGACTTCATCCTGCACGTGATTCCCGTGCGTCAGCACGACGAGACGGTCATCTACAGCGTCTACGCCGACATCGGCGAGCAGAAACGGGTCGAGCGGACCCTGCGGAACCTCCACGAGACGACCCGCGAGATGTTCCGCGGCGAGGACCGCGAGGAGATCGCGGCGCTCGCGGCGCGCGCGGCCATCGACATCCTGGAGTTCCCGAGCAGCGGGGTCCGCCTGTACGACCCCGAGAGCGGGACGCTGCTCCCCACGGCGATCAGCGAGGAGGCGACGGCGGCGCTCGGGGACCGCCCGGCGTTCGGCCCAGGCGACGGTCGCGTCTGGGAGGCGTTCGAGACGGGAGAACCGATCGTCGTCGGCGATCTCGACGCGGTCGACACCGCCGTCACCTACGGCGAGCACCGGAGCCTGCTCGTCGTCCCGCTCGGCGACCACGGCGTGATGCCGCTCGGCTCCTGCGAGCCGGACTTCTTCGACGACACGGCGATCCAGCTGGCGCGGGTGCTCGCGGCCAACGTCACCGTCGCGCTCGACGGGGCCGAGCGCACGGCGCAGCTGCGGAACCGCGACGCCGCGCTCCAGCGCGAGATCGACCGACTGGAGAAGTTCGCCGGGCTCGTCTCGCACGACCTCCGGAACCCGCTCAACGTCGCGGCCGGGCGGCTCGATCTCGCGCGGGGGCTCGTCGACGACGACGGCGCCCTCCACGAGCTCGACCGGATCGACGACGCTCACGAGCGGATGGAGGAGCTCATCGACGACCTCCTCACGCTGGCGCGACAGGGCCGGACGGTCGACGAGTCGGAGCCGGTCTCGCTCGCCGAGGCGGCGGCGGAGGCGTGGCGCACCGTGGACACCCCCGCTGCGACGCTGGACGCGCCCGACGATGGGGTCGCGGTGGAGGCCGACCCGGAGCGCCTCCGGACGCTCTTAGAGAACCTGTTTACGAACAGCGTGGTGCACGGCACCGGTGGCAGTCGGGCGGAGCCCGACGACGTCGTCGAGCACGGCTCGACCGAGGCGGACCCCGGCGTCACCGTCACATTCGGCGGGCTCTCGGACGGGTTCTACGTCGCCGACGACGGCGCGGGATTCGACGTCGACCCCGACGAGGCGATCGAGTACGGCGTCTCGAGCGACCCGCACGGGACCGGCTTCGGACTCGCGATCGTCCGCGAGATCGCGGCCGCGCACGGGTGGACGGTCTCTATCGACGACGACGACGGGGCGCGGTTCGAGTTCCGTACGCGCGAGTAGAGGCGGACGAATCGAAGAGCGCCCCGCCGGCGACCGGACACGCTCTCGTTCCGTCGCGCCCGCGCGCTCATAATATATAAATCAATGGGGAGCTGTGCGGCGGTGATACACACCCGAGCCACGGTTATGCACGGCTCGCCCGTATACGCTTTATATGGACGACAGTGCCCGCGAGCTGCTCGCGCCGCTCCCCCCGAGCGCCAAACTGGTCTACTACGTTCTCGACGAGGAGGGCCGGTTCGACCAGACCGGGCTCGCCGAGGAGACCCGCCTTTCGACCCGAACCGTCCGGTTCGCGGTCGAGAAGCTCACCGAGGTCGGACTCGTCGAGGAAGGCCTGTGTCCCCGCGACGCTCGTCGGTCGGTGTACGCGCCCGTCTCCGAGTCGGAGCGCTCGGGAGAGGCCGAGCCGGAGGCCGTCTCCGAGCCCGACGCCGAGACGCCCACGGCGACCGCGGTCGCCGAGGACTGAGACCGAGCGGCCGCACTCCCGCGTGCGTTCGTCGCTCCGCCGGAAAAACGGCGGCGGGTCGATGCGCTTCGAGCGGCCGACACACTTAGGCCCTCGGACGCGAGGGAGCAGACATGTCACTGGAGAACACACTGCGAGACGATCCGGGGCGGGTCGCGTCGATAATCGACCACACGAACGTCGACCCGACCGCGAGCGAGGCGGCGGTCCGGACCCTCTGTAACGAGGTCCTCGAATACGGATTCCGCTCGGCGGTCGTCGTTCCGTACCACGCGCCGCTCGCGAGCGAACTGCTCGGCGGGGAAGCCGACGTCGTCGCGGTGATCGGGTTCCCCTACGGGATACAGAACTCGGCGGCCAAACGGAGCGAGGTCGAAGCGCTCCGCGACCACGTCGACGAGTTCGACATGGTGATGAACAGGACCGCGTTCGCGAACGGCGATCACGACCTCGTCGTCGACGACGTCGAAGCGGTGAAGGACGCGGTCGGGGAGAAGACGCTGAAATGTATCATCGAGTCGCCGGCCTTGACGCCGCCCGAGATACGGCGGGCCGCCGAGCTCGTCGAGGCCGGCGGCGCCGACTTCGTCAAGACCGCCGTCGGATACGACGGGCCGACGGATCCAGCGGAGATCGCGGCGATCCGAGAGGCGGTCGCCCCGGAGACCGAAATAAAAGCGTCGGGCGGAATATCGACCTTCGACGAAGCCCTCGAAATGGTGGCCGCAGGTGCGACCCGGATCGGCGCCTCCTCGGGCGTGGCGATCTACGAGACGACGCAGTAGCGTCCGTCCGAATCGGCAGCGCGTCGGGGTCGGTTCGACCGTTCGCCGACGGCCCCGGTCGCGATCGCGAAGCCGTCGCACAGCGCGGAGCCGTCTCGGTTCGCGCAGCGCGGGGCCGTCCCGATCACTCCGCGTCTTCGAGTATCCACCCGAAGCGCTTCTCCCAGAACGCCTCGTTCCGCGGCTTCTTGTTCCGCCCGTACGTCTTCTTATCACGTATCTGGCGTTCGAGAACGTCTCGGACCTCGTTGAGCGCGTGGCTCGCACCGTACCCCTCGGCCGAAGCGATGTACAGACCTTGGTCCGTGTGGAGCCGGATCCGGGCGAGCAACAGCGGCGTCCCCCGAAGCTTCTCGTCGTGTTCGTGGAGGTGGACTTTCGCGTCGAGGATGTCCATGCCGTGGTCCCTGTCGTCGAACTTCTCGATCATCTCCACGATCTCGTCGTACTCCACGTCGTCGAGGAGGGCCGAGTTGTACACTTGGACGGCGCGGGTCTCGTCGGCCTCCCACGTCAGCGAGTCGAGGATATCCGTTTTCGTGACGATCCCCGCCAGCTCACCGTCCTGCTCGACGACCAGTGACGATCCGCCGATCTCGAACAGCTCTTCCACGGCGGTTTCAAGCGTCCGGGCGGGCGCGATCGTCCGCACCGGTGAAACCATCACGTCTCGAACCGGCAGATCGATGACTCGCGCCAGTTCGCCCTCCCGGGCGCCGAAACCACCCCGCCGCGTGCGCCCGTCGCTGACCCCCGTGCCGTCGGCGTCCGCTTGCGTGTCGCCCGCGTCTCCGCCCTGGCTCCGAACCGCACTCCGAACCGTCAGGTCCATGAGATCGTAGAGACTGAGGATCCCGACCGCCGCGTCGTCCTCCACGACCGGGATATGCGTGATCCGGTTTTCGCGAAAGAGGTTGAGCGCTTCGCCGACGCTCGTTCGCGGTCCGACAGTGATGACGTCCGGCGAATACGCGTCGGCGACCGTGGCGGCGTCGAGGAACTGCTTGACGTTCTCCAGCAGGTCGTCCGCGGTAACGACGCCGATCAGATCGTCCCCGTCGAACACGGGGAGCAGCCGTGAGCCCCCGTCGATCATGAGCTGTGCGACCCGCCGGACGTCCTCGTCAGGCGTGACCCGGGGAACGTTCCAAGCCACCGACTCGATCTTCTGGTCCGGCTGATGGTGTGAGCTCGCGAGCTGCCGCCTCGTGACGACTCCCTCGAACGCCCCTCCGTCCACGACGACTCCCGCAACTGACGGGTCGTCGAACGTCCCAACGAGCTTCGAGACCGGTGTGTCGGGAGGAAGGTTCACGTACTCCGTCGAAACGATGTCTGTTATGTCCATGAGTGTGGGTGCGTTTCCGCGTTGGTCGGCCCGGCCTGTTCCGCTGCCGCCGCCTCGTTAACAGTTGTATATTTGCCAATCGTTCACAAGTACCTACTGACTGTTCTCGGCACCCGGAAACACGTACTTCGCTGGCTCGTCGCTGAACGCCCGCGGTTCGGTTTCCAGACGGTGAGAATTATCATCATAGTTGACATGCTTCCGCGGGCTCCATTTACACATGAACTTCGACGAATTCACCGGCGACGTACAGCACCGACTCGAACTGCCCGGGACGGGCGAGACGGTACGGGCCATCCGGGCGACGCTCATGACCCTCGGCGAGCGCCTCCCCGAGGGGAACGCGGCGGACCTCGCCGCGTCGCTTCCGATCGAGATCAAGTGGTACCTGACCGGCGCGGTCCACGAACACGGCCAGCGCTTCGACTGGCAGGAGTTCGTCGAGCGGGTGAGCGAGATCGAGCGAACGGACCCGGCCGACGCGGCTTATCACGCCCGGGTCATCGTGGACGTCGTTCGGTCGCAGGTCCCCGAATCGGACTTCCAACAGCTCCGGGACATGCTTCCCGAAAGCGGCGACTCCGAGGACTGGAGGAGCCTCTTCGAGCTCGTCGACGCCGAGAACTGAGGCGAGCCGGCCGGCGGGTCGACCGGTGACGCCCCCGTCCGCGCTCGCGGCCCGTTCTCCGATCGGAGCGGCCAACTGGTGGGATGACGGAGCGGACAAACGTGCCTGCTTGGAACGCAGGTGGCCGGAAGGCCTCGTGGGTTCGAATCCCACTCCCACCGTACGCACGGTGCGCACGCCGCGCCGCGCACCCCCCGTTCGGGCTTCGAATTCCACTCCCGCCGCCTCCCGTTCGGGCTTCGAATTTCACTCCCACAGCCTCCGGCGCGCTCGGCTCCGATCCGTCGCGTTTTTGGCCGCGGGACCGGTAGTGTGCACACTCGATGGCGACGTATCACATCGAAACCTACGGCTGCAGTTCCAACCGGGGTGAGAGCCGGGAGATCGAGCGCGCGCTCCGCGACGGCGGTCACCGCCCGGCCGACGGGCCCGAGGACGCCGACGTCGCCATCCTCAACACCTGTACGGTCGTCGAGAAGACGGAACGGAACATGCTCCGCCGCGCCGAGGAGCTCCAAGAGACGACCGCCGACCTCGTCGTCACCGGCTGCATGGCGCTCGCGCAGGGCGAGACGTTCGAGGAGGCCGGCATCGACGCCGAGATCCTCCACTGGGACGAGGTGCCGACGTACGCGCTCAACGGCGAGTGCCCGACGACCACGCCGGACGCCGATCCGGTCCTGGACGGCGTCGTCGGCCTCCTCCCCATCGCGCGCGGTTGTATGAGCAACTGCTCGTACTGCATCACGAAGTTCGCGACCGGCCGGGTCGACTCCCCGTCGGTCGAGGAGAACGTCGAGAAGGCCCGAGCGCTGGTCCACGCCGGCGCGAAGGAGATTCGCGTCACGGGACAGGACACCGGCGTCTACGGTTGGGATAACGGCGAGCGCAAGCTCCCGGAGCTGCTCGACCGCATCTGCGACATCGACGGCGAGTTCCGCGTCCGGCTCGGGATGGCGAACCCCGGCGGCATCCACGGGATTCACGAGGAGCTCGCGGAGGTGTTCGCCGAGAACGAGGAGCTGTACGACTTCATCCACGCGCCGGTCCAGTCCGGCTCCGACGAGGTGCTCGAAGAGATGCGCCGGCAGCACCGGGTCGACAAGTTCCGCGAGGTCGTCGAGACGTTCGACGACCGGCTCGACCACTGGACGCTCTCGACCGACTTCATCGTCGGCTTCCCCACGGAGACGGAGGCCGACCACGAGCTGTCGATGGACCTCCTCGCCGAGGTCCGCCCCGAGAAGATCAACGTCACCCGCTTCTCGAAGCGCCCCGGCACGGACGCCGCCGAGATGAAGGGGCTCGGCGGGACCCTCAAGAAGGAGCGCTCGAAGGCGATGTCGGCGCTGAAGATGGACGTCGTCGGCGAGGCGTACGAGTCGATGGTGGGCGAAGCGTTCGAGGTGCTCGTCGTCGAGGAGGGGACCGGCGACTCGGTGAAGTGCCGCGACTCCGCGTACCGCCAGATCATCGTGCAGAGCGCGACCGAGCGCGGCGTCGAAGTCGGGGACTTCCTGACGGTCGAGGTGACCGGCCACAACACCGTCTACGCGTTCGGCGAGCCGACCGACGAGGGTCACCGCATCGACGGTTCCAGGTCGCCGGCTGTGGGAAGCTCTCAGCCGTAGGCGACGGCCGCGAGCCGCGTGATGACGGTGACGGCCGCACAGAGCGCCGCGGCGGTGCTTCCGACGAACCCGACGGTTCCGGCGACGACGTAAGCCAGCCCGCCCAACACGGCACAGCTGGCGTAGAAGTCCTCGAAGAGGATGAACGGCGCGCGGTCGAGCAGCAGGTCGGCGAACGCGCCGCCGCCGACCGCGTTTATCATCGCGACCGCGACGACGCCGAACGCGGAGACGCCCGCGTCGGTGGCGACGATCGCCCCCGTCGTGGCGAACGCGGCGAGCCCGATCGCGTCCGAAACGAGCGTGATCGGGTGGGTGTCCGGCGCGGCGAGCACGATCCGCACCCCGATCGCCAGAGCGACGCCGAACAGTCCGAGCGCGATCTCGACCGGCGACTGGAGCGCCAGCGGCGTTCGCAACACGAGGAGGTCCCGCGTCGCCCCGCCGGCGAACGCCATCGCCAGCCCGACGATGGTGATCCCGAACAGGTCGAACTCCTCGCGGATCGCCTTCGTCGACCCGACGAGCGCGAACGCGACGAGCCCGATCGTGTTCATCACCGCGAAGGGGTCGCTGAACAGCGCTACGAGGAGTCCCCGCCTCACTGGCGGGTGCCCCGCGAGCCGAACGCTTGAATCTGCCGTCGACGGATCCGACGGCCGGGGGGACGCGCCGGCGTCGGCGTCGTCTCCGCTCGCGCCGTCGGATCCCGCCCTCGCGGGGGCGTCAGCTCTCGACCACGTTCACGTCGATCCGCGTCGGCACCAGGTCGGCGTCGAGCGACCGGGCGACGTACCACAGGACGGCCCCGATTGCGGGGAGGACGAAGACGGTCGTCGTGAACGCCGCGGAGACGAGATCGCCCTGGGCGTAGTGCATCCGACCGACCCGCGACCAGAACAGCGACCAACCGGCGAGGACGAGGCCCGCAAACAGCGTGGTCGCCACCCCGACGACGCGGGTCGTCACTGTCGACACGGTGCGCCGGATCGAATCGACGGTTTTTCGGATCGCAGGCATCATCGGCGCGGTAGCGGCTTGAGCCTTTTGAAAGTGTGATAAATTTAGGTATGTATACTAAGAATAAACTATAGAATTGATGCGAAAAACTTGCTCGCTGACGGGACGAACGGCTCGGAACCGCGGGCGTTCACGCCCGAGGCGGTCGGATACCTACTCGTCGGCGTAGATCAGCTCGACCTCGTCGGCGAAGCGGTCCAAGATGTTGCGCCGCTTCTTCTTCATCGTCGGCGTGAGCAGGTCGTTCTCCTCGGAGAACTCCTCCTCGACGAGCCGGAACTGCTTGATCCGCTCGTACGGCTCGAACTCCTCGTTCACGCGGTCGACCTCCGCTTGGATCCGCTCGCGGACCCGGTCGTCCCGGCAGACCGCACTGCGCGCGTGGGGGAGATCGATCCCGCGCGTGTCCGCCCACGACTCCACTTTCTCGAAGTTCGGGACGATGAGCGCCGAGACGAACTTCCGCCCGTCGCCGAGCACGACGCACTGCTCGACGAACTCGTTCGCGGCGAACCGGTCCTCGATCGGACCCGGCGCGACGTTCTTTCCGGTCGAGAGCACGAGCAGCTGTTTCGCGCGTTCGCGGAAGGCGACGTACCCGTCCGGCCGGAACTGGACGATGTCTCCGGTGCGGAACCACGGCTCGTCCGGGTCGCCGTCGCGCTCCTCGGGAGGCGTCCCGGCCACGACGACGTCCTCGGGGAGCCGGTCCGGTTCGGTGAACGCCTCAGCGGTCGCGTCCGGGCGGTTCCAGTAGCCGTCGGTCACCTGCGGGCCGCGAACGAGCAGTTCGCCCACGTCGCCCGCCAGACCGGCGACCTCTTCGCCGACGACCGTGCCGTCGATCGCGATCTCGGTGTCGACGACCGGCGGACCGATGGTGCCGACCTTCGGCTCCTCCGGCGGGTTCACGCTGATCACCGGCGACGTCTCCGTGAGCCCGTACCCCTCCAGGATCGGGAGGTCCATCGCGTGGTACAGCGCGCACAGCTCGGCCGACAGCGACCCGCCGCCGGAGATGAAGAAGTCGATGTTACCGCCGATCGCCTCTCGGACCGACGAGAAGACGAGCCGGTCGGCGACCGCGCGCTTCGCGTCGAGCAGGGCGCCGGGATTGTCGGCCTCGTGGTGGGACCGACCCACGTCGACCGCCCACTCGAAGATCCGCTCTTTCACCGGCGACTCACCGGCCTGATCGCGGATCGCGTCGTACAGCTTCTCGTAGACGCGCGGGACGCTCGTGGTCGTCGTCGGCCGCACGAGCCCGAAGTCGTCGCGGAGCGTGTCCGGGCTCTCGGCGTACGCGACCGTCGCGCCCGCCGCGAACATCATGTAGTGGCCCGCCATGCGCTCGAAGACGTGCGCGAGCGGGAGGAAAGATAGCGTCGTCGACTCGGCCGATATCCCCGGCGCGTCGGGGTCGCGGTCCGGTCGGTCCGCGAAGCGGCGGTAACACTGCGAGACGTTGTCCCGGAAGTTCGCGTGGGTGAGCCGGACCCCCTTCGGTTTTCCCGTCGTCCCGGAGGTGTAGATGAGGCTGGCGAGGTCGCCGACGCCGGTCGCGTCGAGCCACCCTTCGTAGGCGTCGGGGTCGAACGCGTCGGCGCCCAGCGCGTGGAGCTCGCCGAGGGTGTACACGTCGTCGGCGGAGAGGGCGGGACCGTCGCCGTCGCCCCCGGTGTCGCCGCCGAAGTCGAGCTCGGCCGCGTCCACGTCGTCGAACGAGACGATCGCGTCGAGGTCCCGCGAGAGGTCGTCGGCGACGGCGAGCACCTCGTCCAAGAGGTCGCGGTTCTCGACGACGGCGACCGTCGCGCCGGGGTCCTCCAGCAGGTACCGCACTTGGTCCGGCGAGGAGGAGGCGTAGACGGTCGTCACCACTCCGCCCGCGGCCAGCGCGGCGAAGTCCGTCTGCGCCCACTCCATCCGCGTCTCCGCGTAGAGGGCGACGCGGGTGTCGTCGTCGACCCCGAGTTCGCGGAACCCCGCGGCGAGGCGCCGAACGACGTCGCGCATCTCGGCGTAGGTGACGCCGGCGTACTCGCCGTCGGGCGCGGGCGGGAGGACGCCCTCCGTCACCAGCGACCGGTCGTATATCCCGCCCTTGTACCGCTGGGCGGTCCGGTCGGCGTTGCGCTCGGCGGACCGCTCGAAGGTTCGCGGGAGCGTCTCCCGAGCCACGACGTCGTCCGCGAACTCCCGTTCCGCCTCCTGCCAGTGCATACCCCCTTCGACCCGCCCGAACGATATAAACGATCGGGTAGTTTTGAGTTCACTCGACCGGTCGGAACGCGAGGTTTAATCCCGGGAGGGAGCGAGGGACCCCTGTGGACCCCGACCGGATCCCCGCCGAGTTCCCCGCCCCGAGCTTCCGCGGCGCGCAGGAGCGGGCCCTCTCCGACATCCGCGACGCGTTCGCCGCCGGCAACGAGGTCGTCCTCGTGCGCGCGCCGACGGGCAGCGGGAAGTCGCTGCTCGCGCGGGCGGTGATGGGCGCGGCGGCGACGGTGGACGAGACGGCGCCGAGCGAGGCGACGGGCGCCTACTACACCACCCCGCAGGTGTCGCAGATCGACGACGTCGAGGCGGACGACTTACTCGACGACCTAGCGGTGATCCGCGGGAAATCGAACTACGACTGCATCCTCCCCGGCGAGCACGACACGCCTGTCAACCGCGCTCCCTGCGTCCGGCAGCAGGGGTTCGACTGCTCCGTGAAACACCGGTGCCCGTACTTCTCGGACCGCGCGATCGCTTCGGGTAACCGGTACGCCGCGATGACGTTAGCGTACTTCATGCGCACCGCGGGCTCCGAGGTGTTCCGCAAGCGCGACGTCGTCGTGATCGACGAGGCGCACGGGCTCGCCGAGTGGGCTGAGATGTACGCGACGATCGAGCTCTCGCCCGAGCGCGTCCCCGTCTGGGACGACGTGCGCGTCCCGGACGTGGAGGCCGACGCCGGCCCCGAGGAGGACGCGCTCGACCGCACCGCCCGCTTCGTCGCCTCCCTTCGCGACGTCGCGAAGCGCGCGAAAGACGAGCTGACGGGCCGGGCCGAACTCGACCGCGAGGAGGTCGCGCGCCGCGACCGCCTCCAGGAGCTGAGTAGCGAGCTGGGTTGGTTCCTCGAGGACTACCGCGACCTCGACTCGCCGACGACGTGGGTCGTCGACCAGTCCGGCGGGGAGGGCTCGCCGCTCGCGATCAAGCCGCTGGACCCCGCCCGCTACCTCCGGCACACCGTGTGGGACCGCGGGAACCGGTTCGCGCTCCTCTCCGCCACCATCCTCTCGAAGGAGGCGTTCTGCCGCGGTATCGGCCTCGACCCGTCGAACGTCGCGCTCGTCGACGTCGAACACACCTTCCCGCTGGAGCACCGCCCGCTGTACGACGTGACGCGCGGGTCGATGACCTACGAGCACCGCGACGAGACGGTCCCGGAGATCGCCCGCCTGATCGTCCGGCTCATGGCCGAACACCCGAACGAGAAGGGGCTGATCCACGCGCACTCGTACGACATCGCCGGGCGGATCACCGAGCTGCTGGGCGAGTTCGGCGTCGCCGCGCGGGTCCGACGCCACGGCCGCGAGAATCGGGACGCGGAGCTCTCGGCGTGGAAGGCGAGCGACGACCCCGAGGTGTTCGTCTCGGTGAAGATGGAGGAGGCGCTAGACCTGAAAGGCGACCTCTGCCGCTGGCAGGTGGTGTGTAAGGCGCCGTACCGCAACACGAACGACTCCCGCGTCGCCCGCCGGCTCGCGGACGACCAGTGGGCGTGGTACCACCGGACCGCGCTGCGGACCGTGATCCAGGCGTGCGGTCGCGTCGTCCGCGCGCCCGACGACTACGGCGCGACGTACCTCGCGGACGACTCCCTGCTGGACCTCTTCGAGCGCGCGCAGGCCGACACCCCGCCGTGGTTCGGAGACCAGATCGACGCGATGACGACGCCCGACCTCTCCGACTTCGATCCCGCGGCCGCGCTCGCCGGGATCGACGCCGACCCCTCCGGACCGTCCCGTGCGAGGCGGAACCGGACGGTCGGTTCCGGCGGCGCGTCGGACCGCGGCGGCTCCGGCGCGGGCGGCTCAGGGAACGCCGCGGACGACGCGGCCGACGCCGACGGGTCGGGCGGCGAGACCGGGAGCGCCGGCGACGCGGGCGCGACGCGAACCCGCTCTGAGACCGACGCCGAGCGGCGAAGCGACCACCCGCTCTCCGACGTCTGGGGCGACGGCTGAGGCGGGAGCCGACGCTGCGACGAACCGCGGTCCGGGGCCGTACCGCGGTGTCGTCGGACCGCGCGACCGCCGCTTACAGCAGCGAGACGCCCCAGGCGGCCATGGAGCTCACCATGAGGAACGCGAAAAACAGCGCGAAGATCTGTTGTCTGTTCATACCTCCCCTGTGCCGCAGAGCGGCATAATTCCTGCGGGCCGCCCTCGGTAGTGATTATACGCCGCCGGACTGATCGAACGTCAATATATATCGTATAAGGTGTATCATGGCCCTCAATCAATTAGTAACCTTCATAAACCTACACGGGTCTACAGTAGGTATGGCAACGAAGGGCCTCTCGAGTGCGCTGACGCTGTACGGTGCGCGAACGTTGACACTCTCTCAGGCGGCCGCACAGGCGGGCCTCAGCGAGGCCGAGTTCGTCGAACAGCTCGAGCGCCGCGGCATCGACGTGACCGAGTCCGAGCGCGCAGCCGCTCTCGGAAACGAGTCGACCGCCCGCGCCGACTGAAGAATTCGACCGTTCGCGCCGACTGAACGCGCCAGCGCCCCTCCTTCTCGGCGGCGGAGTCTGTCTGCCGCCGTCTCCCCGTTCACCTCTCACACGCAGTGTCGCGCTCTTCGACGCCCGGTGTCAGTACTCGCCGCGGCGACGCCCTACTCCTCCGGGACGAGGTGCACGTCGCCCTCGTGTTCGAACGCCAGCACGCTGTCGGCGTCGTCGTCGACGAACTCGGGGTTCGGGACCGTCTTCGCCTCGTAGGTGACCGGGTCGAGCACCTGGATCGCGTTCTCGTCTTCCACCGTCACCACCGTCGTCTCCGCGGCGTCGCCGCGTGTTCCGAGGCGGGCCGCGTCCGGCGCCTCCGCGTCCTCGAACTCCGAGACGTACTGCTCGCCGGTCGCGAGCCGGACGCCCTGTAGCCGGCCGGAGACGCCCGTGACGAGCACGGGGCCGTCGCCGTCCTCCGGATCGATGACCTCGCCCTCGGCGTACCGGGGGAGCCGGACCGCGAACGTCACCCGGTACACCTCGTTGCCGTCGCCGTCCTCCGTGACGAGCGTCGGGTACGACTCGAAGCTCCCGCCGAGCGCGTCGGTGATCCGAGTCGCGACGTTCTGCGCGAGGCGGTTCGAGGAGAGCTTGACGTCCGGTCCGTCGTCGGTCTCTTTCACCTCCGTGATGAACGCCTCGCGGTCGCCGTCGGCCTCCTGGGCCGCGACGTACGACTCGGCGATGTCGAGCGCCTCGGCGCGCTCCTCCGGCGTCAGGTCGCGCTCGTCCGCGCGCACCTGCACGGTGCCGGCGTAGTAGCCGCCGGCGATCCGGCCGCAGCGGTCGCAGGTGCCCCGCGAGATCTTGACCGGAACGGTGACCTCCGCGGAGCGGAGCGTTCCGCGGACGACGCCCGAGAAGCGGCAGTGCATCCGGACGTTGTTCTCGTCGACCTGCTCGGGCTCGACACCCCACTCGACGTCGGTCGCGTCGACGTGGACCCCGAGCGCCTCCGCGACCTCGTCGACGGCGACGTCGGTGTAGTCGCGCGCGCCGACGTCGCGCCACGACTCGCCGCGTCGGACCGCGCCGCAGCCGGAACAGACCAACACCTCGATCCGGTCGGGCGCGTCGACGAGATCGAAGTCCTCGAAGTAGCAGTCGTCACACAGCAGCGCGTCCCGCCCGCGCGGCTCGCCGGGGAGCGGCTCGCGCCGCTCCGGGACCGGATCGCCGCACCGCGGACAGAACTCCCGCGACTCGCTCATTGCAAGCCGCTACGCCGAGGAGGCGTTTAAGCGACGCGGACCGCCGGTGTCCCCCGACCGCCGCGGCCGTACGGGTCGTCCGGCGCCCGGCGATCGCCACCGCGGCCTCCGAAATCGTTTTTCGCGCGGACCGTGAAGGCCCTCGTATGAGCGAGAACCCCGACGACGAACGACTGGAGGAACTGCGAGAGAAGAAGATGGAGGAGCTCCGCGAGCGCCAGCAGGGCGGCGGCGGCGACGCCGAGGCCCAGCGCGAGGCACAGGAGCGCGCCGACGCCCAGCAGGAGGCCGTCCTCAAGCAGTACCTGACCGACGGCGCGCGCCAGCGGCTCAACGCGGTCGAGATGTCGAAACCGGAGTTCGGCGAGAAGGTGAAACAGCAGGTCGCGGCGCTCGCCCAGAGCGGCCGGATTCAGGGACGTATCGACGAGGACCAGATGCGCGACCTCCTGAAGGAACTCCAGCCCGACCAGCAGAGCTTCGACATCCGGCGGCGATAGATGGAGCTCGCGCTCCTGTACAGCGGGGGGAAAGACTCCTCGCTCGCCGCCCACCTGCTCGACCGGTTCTACGATGTCCGCTGCGTCACCGGGAGCTTCGGGCTCACCGACGACTGGGAGCACGCCGAGCGGGCGGCCGCGGAGCTCGGGTTCCCCTTCGAACGCGTCGAGCTGGACCGCGCGGTCGCCGAGGAGGCGGCCGCGACGATGCTCGACGACGGCTACCCCCGCAACGGGATCCAGCGCGTCCACGAGCACGCCTTGGAGGCGATCGCGAGCCGCGACGTCGACGCGATCGCCGACGGTACCCGGCGGGACGACCGGGTGCCGACGGTCTCTCGCGCGCAGGCGCAGAGCCTGGAGGACCGCCACGGCGTCGACTACATCTCCCCGCTGTCCGGGTTCGGTCGCCACGCGGTCGACCGGCTCGTCGAGGAGACGTTCGACGTCCAGCAGGGACCGAGCGAGGAGGTGCCGAAGGCCGACTACGAGGACGAGCTCCGGACCCTCATCGCCGAGGACCACGGCGAGGCGACCGTCGACGAGGTGTTTCCGGACCACGACCAGACGTACGTCCACGGTCGGACCGATTAGCTCGGCGGCGAGTCGTCGCCGCCCGTCTGCCGACGCCGATCGAGCCCCTACCGCCGCTCGTCGAGGAACGACTCCACGCCCTCCCTCGAGGGGAGCGCCGTCATCCCGCCCCGTTCCCGGACCGAGAGCGCGGCCGTCGCGTTGGCGAACGCGACCGCGTCGTCGAGGTCGGGCGCGGCGGCCGCGTCGTCCGCGGCGAGCCGAGCGATCAGCCCGGCGGTGAACGCGTCGCCGGCGCCGGTGGCGTCGACGGCCTCGACCGCGAAGCCGCCGTGGCGGGCGGTCCGCTCTCCCCACGGCGCCGCCGCCGAGCTCGCGACGACCGCGCCCGACTCCCCGAGCGTGACGACGGCGGTGTGGGGGCCGAGCTCCAGCAGATCGCGCCCGAGCGCCTCGCCCTCCTTCGACGAGAGCCCCGTCGCCGCCACGTCCTCGTCGCTGGCGAAGACGACGTCGCTGTCGGCGACGATCTCGCGGACTGCGTCGACGACGCTCTCCCGCTCCCCGTCCGGGACGAGGTCCTCGCGGTAGTTGATGTCGAACGATACCGCGCAGTTGCGCTCGGCGGCGGCCGCGGCCAGTTCGCGCATCGCCGCCCTCCCGTCCGGGTGGGTCAGGGCGACGCCGCCGAGGTGGACCCACGAGACGGCGGCCAGCTCGTCCGCCGGCACCGAACCGGGCTCGAAGCCGAACGCGACGTCCCGGGAGCCGTAGAAGCGGAACCGCCTCCCGTCGACGCCGGGCGGCGAGACGACCGCGAGCGTGGTGTTGCCGTCGGCCCGCTCGAACGCCGCCGTCGGCACCCCCTCGTCGACGAGCGTCTCGCGTAGGAGGTCACCGAACGGGTCGCCGCCGAGCCGCGTCCAGAACGCCGGCGCCGCGCCGAGCCGGGAGAGCCCGACCGCGACGTTGGCCGGCGCGCCGCCCGGTCGGTGAGAGAAGCCGTCGACGTCGCGGAGCGTCTCCCCCGGTCCGGGGAGGAAGTCGATCAGCGTTTCGCCGGCCACGAGGATCTCCGCCATGCGAGAGACGGGGCCGCCCGACGACATGAAAGTGGGCGGTTCTCCGACGCCCTACTCCCCGTTCTCCTCGCCCGTCTCCGCCGCCGCGACTTCCTCGGCGACCGCCTCGAACGCGGCGAGGATCACTCGCTTGCAGGCCTGCCCCTCGGTCGTCCAGTGCTGGGCGTAATCGAGCATGTCGTCGTAGATGTCCGGCTTGCAGCCGGCGGCCTGCGGGTGGCCGCCGCCGTTCACCCGCCCGGCGACCTCGTGAGCGTGTCGGAACCCGTCGGAGCCGCGGATCGACGCCGAGCCGGCGGGCTTGACGATCACCGCGGCGTCCGCGCCCGCCTCGCGGAGCGCCTCCGCGACCTCGTTCTGCGAGCAGCGGCCGTACGTCACCGCGACGGTCCACTCGCCGACCTCGTGGGTGACCGCGCGGTCGACGGCGGCGTCGATCCGGGCCTCCTTCTCGACCCGGCGGTCGGCGACGAACGCCTCGACGGTCTCGGGGAGGTCGGCGCCGTACGCGCCCACGACCGTGGCGTACTCCTCGCTGCCGGCCCAGTAGGAGTAGTCGGCGAGGTCGTCCGAGCGCGGGTCCTCCTTGATCCAGAGGTCGTGGTCGCGCGTCACCGTCGCCAGCTCGGCCCACCGGTCGCCGAACGCGTGGTCGAGCGAGCGCAGCGCCACGTCGGCGGTGCACTCCTCGTCGGACTCGCCGATCACGAGGTCGACGCCGAGGTCCCGGACCGCCGCGGCCGTCTCCTCGTCCCACTGGTGGTGGTCGAACCACCGGACCGAGGCGGCCTCCTCCGCGAGCGCCTCCAGCGGCTCCGCGATCCACTCGTAGTCGTCGGGACAGAGGTCACAGACGAACAGGTCGACGTCGTCGTCGGCGTACGCGAGCACGCGTTCGAGCGAGGTGTCGAGCGAGTACGGTCCCGCCGCGACCAGCCCGACCGGCGACCGCGTGTGAGCGTCGTCGGTGGGGTCGTCGCTCTCGTCCTCCTCGTGCGTATCCCCCGCGAGCGCGTCGTCATCGCCGCGGTCCGCCGCTTCCTCGTCCTCGTCGTGGTCCGTCGCTTCCTCGTCCTCGTCGTGGTCCGTCGCTTCCTCGTCCTCGTCGTCGTCGCCCTCCGCGAGTCGAGCCGCGATGGCCGCCTCGAAGTCGGCGACGTCGAGCGCGGCGTCGTACGCCTCGCGGACCATCGCCGCGCAGGCGAGCCCGTCGGCGTCGCCGTCGGCGATCACGACCGCATCGCTCCCCTCGATCGCCTCCTTCGCTCGGCGCTCGGAGCGCTCCTCGTCCAGCGAGTCCGGGTAGAAGAAGCCCTTGCCGGGCAGCCGCGTGTACCGCGAGCGGGGTATCCCCGCCTCGTCGATGAGCTCGTCGTCCATACCGTCGAGCCGGGCGGGAGCGGGAAAACTCCGCCGTTCTCGGGGTGACCGCGCCCCGCCGTCTCGACCGCGCCACCTCGTCGCCTCACCGCCTCGCCGCCCCGCCGCGATCGGCCCTCAGACCGTCGTCCGGCGCGGGTCCTCGTCGGTGAGCTGGCGGACGGTGAGCACGGGGATCGGACAGGTCCGCACGACGCGCTCCGCGACGGAGCCGATCAGGAACCGGTTCTCCCCGTGGCGGCCGCGGGTGCCCATCGCGACGACGTCGGCGTCGACGTCGCGCGCGTATCCCGATATCTCCGCGGCCGGCCGCCCCTCGCGCACCTCGACCGTCACGTCCAGTTCGGGGTCGCGCTCCGCCGCGGCGGCGGTGACCTGTTCGAGCGCCGACTCGCCGTGGTCGTCGAGCGCGTCGCGGAGGTCGTCGCGGACCTCGTCGGGCGTGGACTCGACCTCGCCGCTGTCGACGACGTAGACGGCGTGGACTTCGGCGTCGAAGCGGGCGGCGACGTCGACGGCGACGTCGACGGCCCGACGCACGCTGTCGGAGCCGTCGGTCGCGACCACGATCGTGTCGAACATACGCCCTCGTTCGCCGAGCCGGTAGTTAAAAACAGGCGGTCGACTCCGGCACCACATCGATCGACACCGTGAGCGCAGCGACGGTACATTTTATAAGCCACTGAACCGATGCGGCGGCGTGCCTCCGAACGGTCGCCATCGGCGACCGCGAGGAGCCCGCGAGGGAGTCAGTCGTCCGGAGCGAAGCGGAGGACGACTGACGAGGCTGGGGAGGTGTGAGGCGCGGTTGCGGTGCCGTGCGGGTGGGACTCAAAGGGGCAGCCGGGAGGCGGGCGCAGGCGACGCAAGCACTGCAAGGAGCGAGTGCAACGAGCGACTGAAGCGCGCAGCGAGCGTGCGCCCGCCTCCCGGCTGGGGCTTTGGAGGTGGTGACCGCAACGTAGTCGGACACGTACCGCCTCCCGGCTGGGGCTTTGGAGGTGGTGACCGTCGATCCGTCAGCAACGACTTATAAATAAACGACGGGGACTTCGGAGGTAATCGTTCCGTCTTCAGGAGTCATTTATAAGTAATCAAATAGAAATTAACCGACCGACAGCAACGAATTATAACCGGCCACCACTTGGGCGATCAATTATAAATCGCGATCCGCGCACCGCCTCGCTTACGCCAAGAAGACGTGCCGCGGCCGGTCGGCCAGCACCTCGCGGCCCCACTGGACCGTCTCGCGGAACTCGTCGGAGCCGAAGAACGTCATCGCGTCCTCCTTCGCCTCCCACTGGCTGGCGATGAACATGTCGTTCTCGTCCTCGACGTTGGTCATGAGGTCGGTCTCGACGTGGCCGTCCATCTCCGCGAGGATGTCGCCGACCTCGTCGAACGTGTCGCCGAACTCCTCGCGGTAGTCGGGCTTGACCGTGTAGAACATCCCCATCGTCCCGAATCCGGACTCCTCGCCGGCCCGGGCGACGACGTCCGGCAGCTCCGAGAGGAACCCGGCCGCGGTCTCGGCGGCGGAGGCCGTGTCCCAGATGGAGACGACCGCGGACCGGTCGGTGTGTCGGCCCTCGTACACCGCCGTCTTCACGTGCGTGCCGTAGTGGTCGAAGTTGCCGCGGAGCCCCTCGACCTCGTCGAACAGCGCCTCGACGTCGGCCTCGCTGTACAGCACGGTGGCGTACACGTCCTCGCCGTGCGGCTTCCCGGCGTAGATGTCGAGGTCGGCGAGCTCGCCGCGGATCTCCTCGTCGGAGACCTCGTCGCCCTCGCCGCTCGTCCCCTCCTCGCCGTGCGGATGGTCGCCCTCACCGCTCGCCTCCTCATCGCCGTGCGGGTGGTCCCCGTGCGCTGAGCCGCCGCCCGCGCTCGCGTGGTCGTGGCCCCCGCCGCGGCCCCCGTGGCCCTCGTCGCCGTGGTGGTCGCCCTCGCCGTGAGCGCCGCCGCTTCCCCCTTCGCCGTGGGCGTGCCCCCGCTCGCCGTCCCCGCCGGCGTCGCCGGTCGGCACCGTTTCGCCCGCGAGGTACGCGCCGAGGTCGCCCGGCGGGAACCGCCGCCCGATGTAGAAGTCGCCGAACTCGCCGTAGCGCGAGGAGGCCGGATCGAAGCGCATCTCGTACACGATGTCCTTGATGTCAGTCGGGTCCGCCCCGAACAGCGTGACGCCCCACTCGTGGTCGTCGAGGCCGACCGAGGAGGCGATCACCTGCTTGATCTTCCCGGCGTACTCCTTGCCGACCTCGCCGTGGCCGGCCATGAGATCGGCGCGGTCCGAAAAGGAGAGGTCGTACCAGTTGTACTCCTCGCCGCGGCGCTTGCTCATCGGGTAGAAGCAGACGTACTCGTCGTCCGGGATCTCCGGCGTCAGCTTCCCCTCGATGTATCCGCGGAGGCCGGCGTCGACTTCCTCCGGCCCCTCCTCGAAGTACTCGTCGGAGACGTAGCCGGAGACCTCGGTGACCGAGACGTACGAGGTGGTCCGTTCGGTAAACCGGGCGAGCGCGGTGTCCTCGAACCGGCGCTCGATCGACGAGAGGTCGTCGAGCGAGGGCCGGAAGTGGACGAACAGGAGGTCCGCCTTGTGCCCGAGCACGGAGAACAGGCCGGAGTCGCCCTCGTCGGCGTCGGCGACCAGCTCCCGGTGTTTCAGGAAGGCCTCGCCCTCCTCGATCGCCCGTCGTCGCTCCCGCTCGGGGGCGTCGCGCCACGCGTCCCAGTCGATGGACCGGAAGTCGTGCAGCGCGAACCACCCCTCCTCGGTCTGTGGTGCCTCGACCATACCCGTCGTTCGAGCGCCGGGACTTAGGAGTTTGCGAGTCGTCGTCGCCCCTCCCACGTCGGAGCCGTCTCAGCGAGTCGCTCGAGCGTAACTGTGAATCCCCCGACAAGATTAATCGTGATCAGCGCGTTGAGGGCGCATGGCCATCGCTCGGCACGATCGCGGGGTACGGGCGGACCTGCGGGCGTTGCTCTCGCAGGTCCATCCGGTGTTCATGTTGCCGCCGCTCGCGGCCTCGTGGTTCGGTGCGGCCGTCGCCGGCGAGTTCGGCCTCACGGTGGGCGCGGTCCACATGAGCGCGATCTTCTTCGCGGTGTACACGGCGCACGTGAAGGACGGCTACGTCGACTTCCACCGGCGCGGCGAGGACGACGACCACCCCATGACCGTCCGCGGCTGTCGGCTCTCACTCCTCGCGGCCGGCGTCGGCTTCGCCGCCTGTACGTTCGCGCTCGGCGCGCTCGTCGGGCCGGGCGCCGCGCTCGTCACCCTCCCGACCTGGTTCATCGGGTATCTCCACGCGCCGCAGCTCGACACGAATCCGCTCACCACCACGCTGGGGTACCCGACCGGCATCGCGCTCGCGCTGCTCGGTGGGTTCTACGTCCAGACGACCGTGGTGACCGCGACGATACTCGGATTCGCGCTCGTCTTCCTCGTGACGCTCGCCGGGGTGAAGATCATCGACGACGAGCAGGACTACGCGTACGACCGGTCGATCGACAAGCGGACGGTCTCGGTGCTGCTCGGCCGACCGCGGGCCCGGACGCTGGCGTTCTCCCTGTTGATGACCGGGCTCATCGGCGTCCTCTGGGGCACGGTCGACGGGCTGTTCCCCCCGTCGGCGCCGGCCGCGGCGCTCGCCTTCGGCTCGGTGGCGGTGGTGGCCAGACCGGCCCGCCCGACGATCGCGACGATGCTCCTGATCCGCGGCGCCTATGTCTTCCTGGCGCTCCTGATCGTGGCCGTCTGGTTCCGGCCGCTGTCCGGCACCCCGCTTCCCGACATCACCGTGTTCGGACCGTACACGTACCTCGCCACCGAGGTCGTCTTCGGCGGGGCCGCGTTCGCCCTGCTCCGCTACGCCGGCGCGCTCCGTCGGTCGGCCCGGACGATCGCCGCCCTGTACCCGATCGCGTACCTCTGGGACTGGTACACGCTGGAGGTCGGCGTCTTCGAGGTCACGATGCGCACCGGGTACGACCTGTTCGGGATCCCGATCGAAGAGCACCTCTTCATGATCGTCGTGCCGGCGCTCGTCCTCGGCATTCACGAGACCATCCGGACGCTCTCGGTCGACTCAGACGAGTCGCCCCGGAGCGAGTCGCAGGCGTGAGCGCACTCGCGGTTCGACGGCCGGCCCGGGTCCGACGGCCGATTCCGGCCCGACCGAAACGCTTTCCGAGCCTCCCGGAAAGGGACTGACGATGCGGAAGAGCGGACCGCCGAAGGGACTGATCTCGTATCTCGTGTTGGAGCTGCTCGACGAGCGGCCCCGGTACGGATACGAGCTGCTCGGCGAGATAACCGAGATCAGCGGCGGCCACTGGGAGCCGTCGTACGGCTCCGTCTATCCGATCCTCTACAAGTTCGAGGAGGAGGGCCTCGCCGAGCGCGTCGAGCGCGCCGACGAGCCGGACCGGAAGTACTTCGGGCTCACGGACGCGGGCCGCGACGAACTGGCCGAGAAGCGGAGCGAGATCGGCGGGGAGGCGAAGGAGTTCGGGGACGTCGTCCTCGGCTTCTACCACCTCTACTCGGCGCTCGCCACCGACGACCGGTTCGAGGTCGACGACGCCGACGGCGACTGGGAGTACTCCGAGCGCTACAGCGCGTGGATAGTCGAGCAGACGATCCGTCACCACGAGCGCGACTTCGGCGAGTTCGAGCGGATCGACGCCGCGCCGGAGGAGTTCCACGCGGCGAGCGCCACCGAGGGCGGCGACGAGGAGGAGAACGGCGAGAGCGACGCGGCACCCGACGGCGTCGACCGGGACGACTGACCGGATCGCGGGGCGCCTGCTACGTCGCCGCCGCGGTCGCGGCTACCGGTCGATGAGCCGTCCGAGGACGCCGCCGGGGAGCCCGGCGCGGACCAGGCGGTCGTACAGCCGGTCGGGGAGCAGCGCGGCCGCCCGCGGGAGCCAGCGCGCGCGGCGGCTCACCCGGTAGACGGTCCGCGGTCGGTCGGTCGTGGCCGCGACGACGACGCGCTCGACGGCGGTCTCGACGTCGGTCGCGACGGGCGAGTACCCTTCGAACGCCCGGTAGGCGTCGGCGTACGGGCCCTCGGGGTCAGCCTCCGCGCTCCGCTCTGCGAGCCCCGCGGCGGCGCGCTCGTTGAACCCGGTCGGGACCGGGCCGGGCTCGACGAACGCGACCGTCGCGCCGTGGGGCTCGATCTCCCGGCGGAGGGCGTCGGCGTACCCGCGGAGGCCGGCCTTCGCGGCGCTGTAGGCGCCGTGGTACGGCAGGGCCGTCGACCCGACCATCGACCCGACGACGACGATCCGACCGTCGCGGTCGCGGATCGACGGGAGCGTGGCCCGGACGACGGTGTGGACCGCGGTCAGGTTCGTGTCGAGCTGCCGGCGGAACGAGTCGACGGTGGTGTCCTCGACCGCCGCGATCTCGTACCCGCCGACGCAGGAGACGACCCGGTCGAGTTCGCGGCCGGCGAGGAGTTCCTCGACCGCGTCGCCGTCGCGTAGGTCGAGGGCGTGCGTCTCCGCGTCTTCGGGGAGGGAGGCCAGCCCGTCGGCGTCGCGGTCGATCCCGATCACGTCGTGGTCGGCGGCCGCGAGCGTTCCGACGACGCCGCCGCCGATCCCGCCGGCCGCCCCGGTCACGAGGACGCGCATGGAACCCGGTAGCGCCCGGGGGCTGGTGACGCTGGCGGTTCGGACCGCGGCCGGAGGCCGGAGCGAAGCGGCCGGGACCGCTCCCGAAGGCATATATCGTCGACCCGTGATTACCGGACGTATGTCCACCGACGAACCGTCCGTCCCGATCGTCTGCACCGAGTGCGAGACGGAGACGAGCGTCCCCCTCTCCGACGTGGCGGACGCGCTCGCAAAACACAACGACGGGAAACACGACGGCGACGAGGTGGCGGAGGTCGACCCGGCGCTGAAAGACCGGCTCGCGGACCTCGTCGCCGAGGACCTCGGACTCCTCGACGAGGCGTAACGGTGAGAAGGCGGTCGCGGACAGCCGACGGGCGGCCGTCGTCGACCGCGGTCGACCGACCGTTTCGATCCCGGTAATCGGAGTCGGTCGCCGGTGTCGGCGGTGCGCCGGACCCCGACCCGCTCAGTCGTTCCTCGCGAGCGCGCCCTTCGGGTGCCCCTTGTGCTGGAGGTTCCGGTTGTCGCGCTTCCGCGTCGCCGTCGCCGGGATGACCGTGTCGGCGTCGACCTCGCTCCGCGGTCGCCCGGTGTAGCCGTGGTCGGGGTGTTCGGCGCAGTGGGCCATCGCGTCGTGGGATCCCTCCCACGGCCCCTCGTCGCAGCCGTCCGCCGTGCAGACGAACACTATCTCATCAGACATGTTGACGAAGGCTTCCCCGCCGTCATATATAAAACTGGAGCTAGAGTTATCAGCGTAGATAACGGGCGCCGAAACAGATGCCTATCCGGGCCCCGCGACGGACGTCGGTCTGGGCATCGGGGCCTGAGACCGGGACTCAGTCGCCGGCGGCGGGGGCGCCGAACAGCTCGACGCTCGTCCCGTCGTGGCGGCAGTCCTCTAGCGCGTGTTTGGCGGCGAACCCCGCCTCGTGAGCGGTGGCGCCCCGACCGACGCCGACCTGCAGCTCCACTTCCACGTCGTCTTTGACGTGCGCGACCGCTTCGGCGAACGCGCGCTCGGGGAGATCAGGGCAGACGGAGATGATGTTGTCGCCCCCGACGAAGAAGGAGAGCGCCCCGTGTTGCTCCCGGAGATACCGCATGAGAGACGCGTACGCCCGTTCGATGTTGATGAACGTGTCGAACTCGTTGAGTCGATCGGTGTACTTCCCGGTCGCGTTAACGACGTCGAAATGCGCGACCTGAAGGTCCGATACCGTCGTCTCCGTGAGGTACTCGCCGGCGAGCACCTCGGTCCGGGCCTTGTCTTGGGCGCTCCCTTCGTGCTGGAGCTGCTGGTTCGCGGCCTCCAAGGCGTCGACCGGTCGTTCGTCGACCGCGGTGCCGAGGCTGATGCTAACCGGGTACCGGTTCCCGATCGACTCTTGGAGGGCCGCGTGGGCCGCGTCGTCCACGCCGTTCGTCACGGCGATCATGTTGTCGAAGCGCGTGAAGAAGACGTACGCGTCGCGGTGGCCGACGAACTGGGCGATGTCGGCGAACAACCGCGACTGGAGCGTCTGGAGGTCCATCTCCCGCCGCGGCTCCGGTGTCGTCGTCCACGGGCCGTAGTTGTCGATCTGGACGAGGGTCACCTGGGTCGTCGTCACAGTAAACACCTATTGGGAGTCCTGCCGCTTTACGCTTCCGTTATCCCGAAGCTGAAACCCGTATCGCATCTGGGAAGACGCGCGTTCTCGGTCGACCGCGGAACCGGTCACGGAACCGCCACGTCCTCACAGCCACCGCGCCCCCA
>NZ_NHPG01000146.1:0-40870 GCF_002252965.1 Halorubrum sp. Ea1 | reverse complement strand
GTCGTCGCCGCCCCCCTCGCTGCCCTCCTTGTCGCCGCCCTTCCCCTCGTCTCCCTCCTCGCCGCCCGGGCTCACGCTCCCGGTCCGGTAGCCGGCCATGTCGAGGGTGACGTAGTCGAAGCCGAGGTCGGTCAGGTGCTCGTGGACCGCGTCGGCGAACGCGGGGTCGAGCGCGCGCTCCAACTCGTCCGGCGCGATCTCGACGCGCGCCAGCCCGTCGTGGTCGCGGACGCGGAACCCCTCGAACCCCCACTCGCGGAGCACTCGCTCGGCCTTCTCCACCCGAGTGAGACGCTCCTCCGTCACCTCCAGCCCGGTCGGGATCCGCGAGGAGAGACACGCCATCGACGGCTTGTCGGCGACCGACAGACCGTACGCGTCCGCGATCGCCCGCACCTCCGCCTTCGAAATCCCGGCGTCCAACAGCGGCGAGAACACGTCCAGCTCCTCGACCGCCCGCAGGCCGGGGCGATGCCCCTCGCCGGGGTCGTCGGCGTTGGTCCCGTCGCAGACGGTGCCGATGCCCAGCTCCTTGGCCGCATCGTACATTCGGCCGAGCCGCATGGTGCGGCAGTGGTAACACCGGTCGCCGTCGTTGGCGACGAAGTTCGGGTCGTCGAGCTCGGAGAAGGTGACCGTCTCGTGGCGGATCCCGATCTCGCCCGCGACTCGATTCGCGTCGTCGAGCTCCGCGGCGGGCAGGGTCTCGCTCCGCGCCGTGCAGGCGACCGCGTCGTCGCCGAGGGCGTCGCGCGCGAGCGCGGCGACGACCGCGGAGTCGACGCCGCCCGAGAAGGCGACGAGGACCCCGTCGCGCTCGGCGAGGGCGTCGCGGGCGGCCGCCGCCTTCGCCACCGTCTCCGGGTCGAGCGCGTCCCCGTCGGCGGCGAGGGTGTGATGGCTCATGGCCCCGCGTTCGCGGGCGGCGGGAAAAAGCGCGTCGGCCGCGGCGCGGAGACGGGATCGCGACCCCCCATCCTTTTGCGCGTCGCCGCGATAGCGGCGAGTAGATGGATCTGGAGGCGATCCCCGGCGTCGGGGCGAAAACGGCGGACGCGCTGCGCGACCTCGACGATCCCGCCGGGACCGTCGAGTCGGGAGACGTCGCCGCGATCGCCCGCGCGCCCGGCGTCAACGAGGCCCGCGCGGCCCGGATCGCCCGCGGCGCGATCCGCCGGCGACACGGCGACGACGGCCGCGTGCTGGCGACCGACCGCGCCCGCGAGGTGTACCGGGAGGCGATCGACCTGCTGCGCGAGCGCACCGTCACCGACTACGCCGCCAAGCGGCTGGAGACCTTTTATCCGAGCGCGTCCGCCTCGCGGATCGAGGAGGCGCAGTCGTTCGTCGAGGCGGCGATCGAGCGCGATCCCGTCCCCGCGGTCCGCGAGGCGCTCGCCGGCGTCGAGCCCCTCGCCGACCCGCCGACGGTCCGGGTGCGAGACCGCTGTCTCGCGACCGCCGACGCCGAGACGCTCGCCCGCGCGGAGTCCGCCGCCCCGGAGCTGTCGGTCGAGACCGTCGAGAACGCCCGCGACGTCTCCGAGCTCGCCCGGTCGTACGCGACCGTGATCGTCCTCGACGAGGAGTTCGCGGGGCTCGACGTCGAGGGCGACGTCCACGTTCGCCCGAACGCGCTCGATGAGCCCGCCGAGACCGTGCCCGAGCGCCTGCTCTCCTTCTTCGCCGCGAACCGCGAGCGGCTGGAGGCGGCCGCGGCGGTCCACGAGGCGGCCGCGACCGCGGGCGACCCCGTCTCTGACGGCGATCCCGCCGCGGACCCAGACCGTCTCCGCGACGCCCTCGCCCGGCTCGACGACGACGGAACCGTCGTGGGCGACGAGGAGCTGACCCGACTGACCGCCGCCGTCGACGACCTCGACGCCGCGGTGTCGACCGCGGAGTCGGTCGCCGACGACCGCCTCCGAGAGGCGATCCGCGAGCGAGACGTGACGATCGAGGGGACCGACTTCCTCTCCTTAGTCGAGCAGGGCGCCCGCGTCGACTCCCTGCTTGACCGCGAGCTCGCCGACGAGTACGACGAGGCGATGGCCCGCGCCCGCGAGCACCTCGCCGACGCGCTCCGTCTGGCGCCCGAGGAGGCGGAGCTCGCAGACCGCGTCTTCGGCGGCGACCCCTCGTTTCCGGTCGACCACGACGAGAGCGCCGTCTCGCGGCTCCGCACCGAGCTCGCCGCCGCGCGCGACCGGCGCGCGGCCCGGCTGAAGGCCGAGCTGGCGAGCGACCTCGGCGAGCTCCGCGAGCCCGTCGAGGACCTCGTCCGGGACGCCCTCGAACTCGACGTGGAGCTCGCGATCGCGCGGTTCGCCGCCGACTTCGACTGCGTCCTGCCCGAGGTGGTCGGCCCCGAGTCGTCCGACTCGGGCTTCCGGATCGAGGGCGGTCGCTCCCCCCTCCTCGACGTCGACTTCGCCGACGCCGAGCCGGTCGACTACGCGGTGTCTGGCGCGACGCTCCTCTCCGGGGTCAACTCCGGCGGGAAGACGTCCACGCTGGACCTCGTGGCGCTCGTGGTCGTGCTCGCCCAGATGGGGATGCCCGTCCCCGCCGCGTCGGTGAGGGTCGAGCGCTTCGAGGAGATCCACTACTACGCGAAGTCGCAGGGCACCCTCGACGCGGGCGCGTTCGAGGCGACTCTCCGCGACTTCGGCGACCTCGTCGAGGGCGCCGACGGTCGGCTCGTCCTCGTCGACGAACTGGAGTCGATCACCGAGCCCGGCGCCTCCGCGAAGATCATCGCGGGCATCCTGGAGGCGCTCGACGGGCAGAACGCGACCGCCGTCTTCGTCTCCCACCTCGCCCGCGAGATCCGCGACGCGGCCGACTTCGACGTCGCCGTCGACGGGATCGAGGCCGAGGGGCTCGTCGACGGCGAACTGCGGGTGAACCGCTCCCCGCGGAAAGGACACCTCGCGCGGTCGACCCCGGAGCTCATCGTCGAGAAGCTCGCCGGCGACCGCGACACCGAGTTCTACGGGGACTTACTGGAGAAGTTCTGACCAGGGAGCGGTCGTCCTCAGTCGTCGCCCAGCTCCGCCGTGACCGTGATCTCGACGTCGAGCGGCGCGGGGAGCCGGGACACCTCGACGCAGGTCCGCGCCGGGTACGGCTCCGAGAGGAACGACCGGTACGCCTCGTTCACCGCGTCGTAGTCGTCCATGTCGGTGAGGTAGGCGGTCGCCGACACGATGCGGTCCGGCGTCGTCCCGGCCGCCTCCAGTATCGCGGCGACGTTTTCGAGCGTCTGCGTCGTCTGTTCGGCGACCGATTCGGGCGCCTCGCCCGTGTCGGGGTCCACGCCCGTCTTCCCCGAGACGTGGACCGTGTCGCCGGAGACGATCCCCTGCGAGTACGGGCCGAGGGCCTCCGGCACGTCGTCTGTCGTTATCTCTCGCATCGGTCGGAGCGACGGCGTGCCGAGGTATCAAGATGCGGGTCGCTCACAGGTCGGGTCGCCCGATGACCGGTATCGCCGGCGCCGGCCGACGACCCGCGACCGACTCGGCGGGACCGTTCAGAGCCAGACGAGGCGCCACTCGTCGCCGGCGGTCGCGACGAGCCACTCCAACTCGGTGCCGTTCGCGCTCCGGTCGCCGTCGAGGGTCACCGCAACGACGGCGTTCTCCGCGGCGATCGCCTCGACGGCCTCGTCGTCCACCCAGGCGTTGAAGAAGTCGGAGACGCCCCTGATTCGCTCGGCGCCGACGTCCCTCGAGATGACCTCGGCGTCGGCGAGGTCCTGTCGCCGAGCCCCGTCGAAGAAGCCCGGAACGTCCGCCGCCACGTCGGACAGCGGTGAGACGGGGTGGGAGAGCTCGTCGACGTCGTCCGCGAACGCCTCGGCGCTCTCGGCCGCCTCGGCCCGACGGTAGAACTCCCTGACGACCGCCGCCGGCCCCTCGGGTTCGCCGGGCCACACGAGCCGCCACTCGTCGTCGTCGGTCGCGACCAGCCACCGGAGCTCGAACTCGCCGCCGTCGACCCCGTCGTCCGCGACGATCGCCGAGACGACGGCGTTCTCCGCCGCGATCGATTCGACCTCCGTATCGTCGAGCGACGCGGCGAGGAAGTCGGAGATCGACCGGATCCGGTCGGCCGAGACGTCCTCCGCGACGACCGCCGCGTCCGCGAGCTCCTGGCGGAGAGTGGCGTCGCACGCCATCGGCACGTCCTCGGCGAGACGCGAGAGCGGAGACGCGCCGTGCGCGAGGTCGCGGATGTCGTCCGCGAAGGCCTCGGTGTCTCCGGCCGCGCTCGCCCGCCGGTAGTACTCCTCGACGACCGTCGTGGGACCGTCGGTGTCGACGCCGCCGGCGATGGAGGTGCGTCCGGCCGCGAGCGCGAGGACCGCTACGCCGCCCGCAGAGAGGAACGAACGTCGTTCCATACCGGGACACCACGGATAGTTGAAACAAAACGATTTTCCCAATTTCGCCCGGAATCTCACCGCAGAGACGCCCGCGCGCCCTTCGGCGCTCCGACGCTCAGTCGTCGTCCGCGGCCGCGGGCTTCCGACGGTCGTCGCGCGGCCCGGCGATGTCGACGTCGGGGAGCAGATCCCGGAGGTACCGCCCCGTGTGAGAGTCGTCCTCGCGGGCCACGGCCTCCGGGGTCCCGCTGGCGACGAGTTCGCCGCCGCCCTCGCCGCCCTCGGGCCCGAGGTCGACGATGCGGTCGGCGTTCTTCACCAAGTCGAGCTCGTGCTCGATGACGACCACGGTGTTGCCGCCGTCGACGAGGCGGTGGAGCACGTCGATCAGCTTGCGCTCGTCTTCCTTGTGGAGCCCCGTCGTCGGCTCGTCGAGGAGGTAGAGGGTGTCCCCCGTCGCCTTCTTGCCGAGCTCCTCGGCGAGCTTCACGCGTTGGGCCTCCCCGCCCGAGAGCGTGGTGGAGGGCTGACCGAGCTCCATGTAGCCGAGCCCGACGTCTTTCAGCAGTTTCAGGCGGCGCTGGAGCCCCTGGTGGCTCTCGAAGAAGTCGTACGCCTCCTCGACGCTCATGTCGAGCACGTCGGAGATGGTCGCGCCCTTATACGTGACGTCGAGCGTCTCGTCGTTGTAGCGCGCCCCCCCGCACTGCTCGCAGGGGACGTACACGTCCGAGAGGAAGTTCATCTCGATCTTCACGGTCCCCTGGCCGCCGCACTCCTCGCAGCGCCCGCCCTTCACGTTGAACGAGAAGCGACCCTTCTCGTAGCCGCGGCGCTTGGAGAGCTTCGTCTCCGCGAACAGCTCGCGGACGTAGTCGAACACGTCGGTGTACGTCGCGGGGTTCGAGCGCGGCGTCCGCCCGATGGGCGACTGGTCGATGAGCCGCACCGTCTCGACGTTCTCGATCCCCTCGATCGCGTCGTGCTCGCCGGGGTCGACCGAAGTGTTGTCGTTCATCTCGCGGGCGAGCCCCTTATAAAGGACGTCGTGGACCAGCGTCGACTTCCCGGAGCCGGAGACGCCCGTGACGGTCGTCAGCGTGCCCAGCGGGATCGATACGTCGAGGTCCGTGAGGTTGTGCTGGCGGGCGCCCCGCACGGTCAGTTCGCCGTCCGGCTCGCGGCGCTCCTCGGGCACTGGGATCTCTTCTCGGCCCGCGAGGTAGTCGGCGGTGACCGACTCGTCGGCCGCGACGATGTCGTCGAAGTCGCCCTGCGCGACCACCTCGCCGCCGCGCTTACCGGGGCCGGGCCCCATGTCGATGATCTCGTCCGCGCGGCGCATCGTCTCCTCGTCGTGCTCGACGACGACGAGGGTGTTCCCGAGGTCGCGGAGCCCGGTGAGCGTGTCGAGCAGACGGTCGTTGTCGCGCTGGTGGAGCCCGATCGACGGCTCGTCGAGGACGTACAGCACCCCGACGAGCC
This sequence comes from Halorubrum sp. Ea1, assembly GCF_002252965.1. Lineage (NCBI taxonomy): Archaea > Methanobacteriati > Methanobacteriota > Halobacteria > Halobacteriales > Haloferacaceae > Halorubrum > Halorubrum sp. Ea1. The sequence goes on along the minus strand of NZ_NHPG01000146.1, from coordinate 34,995 downwards.
CGGAGCCGACCTGCGTCGCGAGCCGGATGCGCTGGCTCTCGCCGCCGGAGAGCGTCGACGCCTCGCGGTCGAGCGTGAGGTACTCCAAGCCGACTTCCTCCATGAAGCCGAGACGCGCGCGGATCTCTTTTAAGATCTCCTCGGCGATCGTCGTGTCGCGCTCGCCGAGCCGGTCTTCCATCCCCTCGAAGTGCGCCCGGGCGTCGGCGATCGACATTTGGTTCACTTCGGTGATCGGCGTGCCGTCGACGAGCACGTGGCGCGACTGCTCTTTCAGACGGGTGCCCTCGCACTCCGGGCACGTCGTCACGGCCATGAACTCCTCGATGTGGTCGCGGGCGCGCTCGGAGTCGGTCTCGACGTGGCGTCGCTCTAAGTTCGGGATGACGCCCTCGAACCGCTCGGTCTTCTCGCGGGTGCCGTTCTTCGTTCTCCACTCGAAGTGGACGAGGCCGTCGGTGCCGTAGAGGAACTGCCGCCGGATCGCCTCGTCGAGCGCCTCGAAGGGCGTCTCAAGCGAGACGCCGAAGTGGTCGGCGACGTTGTCGAGCTGCCGGGAGTAGTAGGTGCGGTCGTAGCTCCACGGCTCGAAGACGTGTTTGAGCGGCTTCGAGGGGTCGTCGATTACGAGGTCCTCGTCGACCTCCTTCGTGGAGCCGATCCCCTCGCACTCGGGACAGGCACCGTACGGGCTGTTAAAGGAGAACGAGCGCGTCTCGATCTCGGAGAACTGGAAGTCGGAGTTGGGGTTGCCGAGCTCCTCGGAGAACTCGACGACCAGTCGGTCGTCGCCGTCGGCGTCCTCGGCGAGCGACCCGGTCGAGCGCGTGTTGGAGGCGAAGGGGACGTCCGCCGGCGGCTCCGGGACGATCAGCTTGAGCGCGCCGCCGGCCTCCTCGAGGGCGGTCTCCACGGAGTCGGTGATCCGCGAGCGAGCGTCTGGCGAGACGGTCACGCGGTCGACGATCACGTCGATCGTGTGGTCGTAGTTCTGGTCGAGCTCGGGGTCGTCGAGCGTCAGGTCGGCGGGCTCGCCGTCGACCTCGACGCGGGCGTACCCGTCAGAGACCAGCTCCTCGAACAGCTCCTCGAAGGCGCCCTTCTGGTCGCGGACGACCGGCGCGGCGATCTTCGCGCGGGTCCCCTCGGGCAGTTCGAGGATCTGGCTCACCATATCCTGCGCGGACTGCTCGCCGACCTCTTCGCCGGTGACGGGGTCGTACTGGGTCCCGATCCGGGCGTACAGCAGTCGGAGGTAGTCGTGCAGCTCGGTGACGGTTCCCACGGTCGAGCGGGGGTTGTTCGCGGCGTTCTTCTGGTCGATGGAGATCGCGGGCGAGAGCCCCTCGACGGCTTCCACCTGCGGCTTGTCCATCTGCCCGAGGAAGTTACGGGCGTACGCCGACAGCGACTCGATGTAGCGGCGCTGTCCCTCGGCGTACACCGTGTCGAACGCGAGCGACGACTTCCCCGACCCGGAGAGCCCGGTGACGACGGTGAACTCCTCGCGCGGGATCCGGACGTCGAGGTCCTTGAGGTTGTGTTCCTCGGCGCCGCGGACCTCGATGTAGTCCTTACTCATTTCGTCCGCTCATAGCGTGCGCGCGCGGGAATACTCGTCGGTCGCGGCGGCGCCTCGCTCGGTCTCGCGGGCCGCGGTACCCGCGCTCGGTCGGCCTCGACGGCCGCGCTCAGCTACCCTTGACGCCCGCGCCCAGCTACCCGACGCCCGCGCTCAGCTACCCCCGACGCCAGCGCCGGTCAGGGCTCGATGACCCGCGAGGGCGGCGAGAGGTTCCGGCGCCCGCCGAACGTGACGAGGAACAGCAGGCCGACGCCGACCCCGTACGCCGCCATCAGCGGGAGCGTCGCGAGGATCATCGTGATCACGTCCGCGGGGGTGAACACCGCCGCGAACAGCATGATCCCGACGGTGACCTCGCGCCAGCGGCTCCGGAAGACGCGGTAGGGGACGCCGGCGTTGTTCAGCAGGATCATGGCGATGGGGATGTCGGCGAGGAAGCCGATCCCGATCGTCGTGTAGACGACGAGCCAGAGGAAGTCGCTCACCTGGTAGGTTATCACCATGTCCGCGAGCCGCGCGTCGGTCACGAGCCAGCCGATGAGCCCCGGCGCGATGTAGGCGTACCCGAGCGCGAAGCCGCCGAGGAGTCCGCCGAGCAGTGCGCCCGCCCAGAGGTACACCTTCCAGATCCGTCCGGCGACGAAGCCGCGCTCGCGGAGGGACGGCCACGCGTAGTAGAGCGCGACCGGGAACACCGCGACGATCCCCAGCAGTATCGAGAACTTCACCATGAAGATCAGCGCCTCGACGGGGTGGAGCGTGATGATGTTGATCCCGCCCTCGACCTCGGCCGGGACGCGCCGTTCGAGGTCGTTGCGCACCGTCTCGAGCCCGCCGAGGTACAGCCACGTGAACGCCGCCGCCATCACCGAACCGAAGACGGCGACGAGCCGGAACGACCGCGAGCGCAGCGAGTCGAAGATGAACTTGAGGTCGGTGTAGTACCCCCCGATGTCGTCTTCGGCCTCCTCCTCCTCGCCGTCGGTGAGCTCGGAGAGGAACGTCGAACTCGCGCGCGAGGTCCGGTCCTGCATCGTCCCCATCAGCCCGCCTTGGTCGCCGCCGCCCGCGCCGCCGGTCCCGCCCGACCCGGTCGCGTCGGCGTCGCCGCTCTCGTCGCCGTCGGCGCTCTCGTCTCCGCCGTCGCCGTCCCCGTTCACCTCGTCGAAGCGGTCGAGGATCGCCTGCGCCTTCGTCGGGTCGTCGTCGTCGATGGCGGCCTGCGCGAGCGCGAGCGACTCCTCTTCGTCCATCTCCGCGAAGGCGGCGGCGGGCGCGGCCCGGACGCCCGCGGCGTCGAGTTCGCCCACGTCGATCGCGGCCGGATCGCCGTACTGGTACCCCGCGCTCGTCGTGTCGAGGTCGGCGTAGACGGCCCACAGCGTCGCGACGGCGACGAACACCAGCGCCCAGACGGCGGCGTAGATCCCCGCGGCGGTCGCGGTGTCGACGCCGAGGCCGGCGCCCGGTTCGAGGAACCGCCAGTCGCTGTTGACCAGCCGGAGGAGGTCGTTGACCGCGGTCCGACCGCCGTACTCGTAGAAGGCGTACACGAGCCCGCCGCCGAGGACGGCCGCGCCGCCGACGACGTTCCAGTGGTTCCGGGCCGCGCCGAGCACGTCGATGCGGTCGGAGCTCCGCTGGGCCGTCACGACGAGCTTCGCGAGGTAGAGGCTGAAGCCGTAGAGGGCGATCAGCGGGAACGCCCACATCAGCTGCGTGAACGGGTCCGGCGGCGAGAACACCGCGCCGAAGACGAAGATGGCGACGACCGCGTAGCGCCACTTGTCGCGGAACGTCTCGTACTGGACGATCCCCGAGTACGAGAGCCCGGTGATCAGGAGCGGCATCTGACCGGCGAGGCCGAACGACAGCGAGAGGAAGACGATGAACTCCGTCCACATGACGATGGAGTACGTCGGCTGGATCCCCGCCTCCAGCCCGAAGCCGGCCAGGAAGGAGAACATGATCGGGAAGAACGCGTACACCCCGTAGCCGACGCCGACGCTGAACAGTCCGACGCCGAGGAGGCCGATCCCCGCGAGCTTCCAGCGCGGGATCGGCGACTGCGGCCACGCGCCGCGGGCGCGGAGCTCGTCGCGGGAGACGTAGATCAGCGGCGGGATCGCGACGATAGCGCCGACGATCAGTCCGATCTTCGCCTGGAGGAGGATCACCTCGAACGGGGTGGTCGCGATGACGTCGGCCTCGGCGGCGACCGCGGGCGACATGTTCGACTTGGTGACGGTGTACAGGAACTCCCAGATGTACGTGCGGAGCGCCCAGAACGTCGCGAGGAAACCCAGCAGGAAGACGACGAACACCTTCTGAAGGTCCTTCTGGATCGACCGCAGGAACGCCTTCGCCGACTCGCGTCCCTGCGCGAGCGACTGCTGGGTATCCTCGTCGAGGGCACTCGCCATACGAAAGGGGATGTCCGTCCCCGTTATCAACCTTTTCGACCCGCCCCGCGCGCCGCGAGCCGCGGGGTCGCGCTCGGCTCCATCCGAAAAGGCCTATAGTCGCCCGGTCGCGTAGGTGAAGTGAATGGACGACTCGGACCGGTCGCGCGACGAGCCATCGGCCCCCGAGGACGGCTCGGTCGACGACGCCACCAGCGACGGCGGCGGCACCGACGCGGGCGGAGACGAGCCGGACTCCGTCGGGACGGACTCCGTCGAGCCCGAGGTGTCCCCGGAAGTCACGCCCGAAGTCGACGGCGCCTCGGACACGGACGAGGCCGGCGACGCGGCCGAGGACGCCGATGCGACCGACGACGCGGCCGAGGACGCCGATGCGACCGACGACGAAGACGGGAGCGGGACCGACGGCGCTGACGACGCCACCGGTGAGACGGGCGAGCGAGACGAGAGCGAGGACCCCGACGATCCGTCCTTCGTCCCCGACGACGACGCCGCGACCGCGGAGAGCCTCGGCGACGGCGGGACGCCGGCGACGGCCGAGGACGCGGCCGCGGCCGGTGCGGTCGAGGACGCGACGATCGTGGACGACGGCGCCGACGACTCCTTCGAGGGGTTAGAGGCGCCGGAGTCGGACGAGGAGATGCCGCTGGCGGCCCACATCGAGGAGATGATGCGGCGGCTCGCCGTCGTCTTCCTCTTCGGCGGGCTCGCGACGCTCGTCGTGGTGACGGAGTCGACGGAGCTCATCAACTACTTCTGGAGCTACCACATCCCCGCGCCGCTGGAGAACCGCCCGCGGCTGTACGGCCCCCTCGAACTCCCGCTCACGCGGCTGAAGGTCGCCGGGCTCGCGGGCGTCGTCGTCGGGCTCCCGGCGTTCGTCTACCAGACCTACCGGTTCATGAAGCCCGGCCTCTACGAGAACGAGCGGCGCTACTACCTCGCGGCGGTCCCGACGAGCCTCATTCTCGGCGGGATCGGCATCGCGTTCGCGCACTTCCTCGTGTTGCCCGCCATCTTCTCGTATTTCACCACCTACACCTCCGACGCCGCGACGATCGCGTTCGGGCTCGCGGAGACGTTCAACCTCATCGTCATCATGCTCGCGTTCATGGCGATCGTCTTCCAGATCCCGCTGTTCATCATGCTCGCGATCATGATGAACCTCGTCACCCGGCAGTGGCTGGAGGCCAAGCGGCTGCTGTTCTGGGGGGCGTTCCTCGGGATCGCGTTCCTGTTCAGCCCCGACCCGACCGGGATGGCGCCGATCATCGTGACGCTCACGATGATCGCCCTGTACGAGGGGACGCTCGCGATACTGCGCTGGACCGGGAACTAGATCGCGGTTCGAATTTCTGGCCTCGTTAGTACCCCCATACGGTGGATCGGTTTCGGTACTGAATCCCTAGTGTCGGTCGAACGCGAACACGGTGCGCGCGTGTCAGACGGAATCACTCGCAAGTTCGATCAGGCAAATAAGTCCGAAGATAAGTCCCGGACGTCGCCTATCTCTGGACGCGGTCGCTCCTCGTCGGTATCGCCTTGGAGGCGCCAAACGACACGGTCGACGTGCTCTCCGATGGCTGATTCGCGATCGACGAAGGGGGAGAGGCTGGGATACGTCGGTGAGCTCCCGTCGCTTACGGAGCCGTGACCGGTGGGGCCCGATGCCCCTTGAGATCCGGTTCAGTCGGTTTGCCGCCGCCCCGTGCGGCTCGATCTCACAGGCTCTGTGGCGGGTTCTGTGCCGGCTTGTCCATGTAGATCATCCCGATGACGTTGTGCTGTTTGGTGTTACCGCGCCGCTGTTCGGCGCTGATCTTGGCACCGCCGGGCGCCGGGTCGTACCAGTTCTGGTCCTCGACGTCGACGCGGATGACGACGTCGTTAGCGCCGGGGTGATTCGGGTCGTAGATATTGATATACGTCTTGCCGCCCGACTCCGTGTAGTCGTACGCGAGCACCTGGTGGTTGTCCCAGAGTTGGCCGTCACCCGCGCGGACGTACACGAGTCCGACCACGACGGGCCGGCCGGTGTCGAGCGCGTCCTTCACCCGGCGGAACTCCGAGACGGACTTGGCGCGTGTGAACGTCGACGGGAGGTAGAACTTGAGGAACTTCGCGAGGTCGTTCCATCCGCTGGCGTGGTCGAACGTATCGAGCTGGCGCTCCCAGAGGTAGTTGAACAGCCGACCGGACTGGGGCGTCCTTACTCCCTCCGGAATCGCCCGGTCGTGCATGAAGAAGTCCTTGGCGGCCAGCGCCATTCCGCCGCACAGCCCGTACTCTCGGTCGATGTTCTCGATCTGGTTGTCGATGTTCGCCGGCAGATCCGGGATGTTCGGCATCTCGTTGAACGAGTTGCCGAATTCGAAGCCGTGACAGCTCGGCCGGAACTCGTCGATCGGGCGGCGATTGCCGAGCACGAGCTGCGGCGCGACTAAGTAGCCGATCGTCTCGTCGTTGTGGGCGCCGTCGCGGTTCTCCTCCTCTTGAACCCGGACATCGGCGCCGCGCCTGTTCACATTGCGATTTCGCGTGACGATTTCGTGCCATCCGTTGTACGTCTGGCAGTGACTGACGAGGACCGGGTTGCACTCGAACGTCTCGGCGTACGAGTAGTCGTTGTTGTCCTCGTCGTCGTCGAACTCGTGGTCCGCGACCGTGGTGCCGGCCTCGATCGGGAGCTCGCCCTCGAGCTCGTGGACGCCTTCCTCGAGTACGACGTACCCGATCTCCTCTCGATCGTGGCTGCCGTCGAGGTAGTTCCACTCCTCGATCTTGACGTCGAACGAGCCCGAGTCGACGTTCCGTATGCGGGTGTGCGACGGGTTCTCCCCGTTGTACGTCATGAGTTGCGCGAACGCGACCGGGTTCGCGTAACTGCCATCGAGAGACACGGTGTGCCACGTCTCACGATCGGGTTGGTCTGTCGCGAGTACGCCGGCCTCGCCGATGAGCGTGTCGGCGTCGTCGTGGATCCGCCCACTGGCTGTCGCGAAGATCGCGACGTCCTCGATCGTGTGAGCCATGTCGTCGTCAGCGGACTGCTCCTCCTCGAGGAACAGTTCGAACCCGCTGGAACCGACGTTGCGCATCCGAACCCCCACAGGATTACCGCCGTTGAACGTCTCGACCGATGCGAGCGCTACCGGGTCGGTCGACGGCACGCCGGCTAGGCTGCTGTCGACCCATTCCTCGGTCGCCTCCACGAGCCCCGTCGTGACAGGGGGCGTGCTCCGCGGTGCGGCGACGTATCCTATCGTCTCGGTTTTGTGTTCATCGTCACGACCCTGTTCTTCTTGCACGCGGATCTCCGCGCCGCTCGCCGACACGTTCCGGTGTCGCGTGACGATCTCGTTCGTCCCGTTATACGTCTGCGATCGCGACACCAAGACCGGGCTGTGTCCGACCGGGCCGCTGAAGCCGACGTTCGTCCAGCCGTCGTCGCCCCGTGTCGTCCCGACCTCGACGGTCTCACCGCCGGCGAGGTCGTGGACGCCTTCCTCGAGCACGACGTACCCGATCTCCTCTTCGTCGTGTCGGCCGTCGAGGTAATCCCACTCCTCGATCTGGAACTCGAACCGGTCCGCGGAGACGTTTCGGATGCGGCCGTGACACGGGTTCGAACCGTTGTGGCTCATCACCTGCACGAACGCGACCGGGTTCGCGTAGCTCCCCTCGAGATCGACCGCATGCCACTCTCCGCGCCCCGGCTGGTCGGTTCTGAGCACGCCCGCTTCGCCGATCCGGGAGCCGGCGTCGTCGTACAGCGGTCCGGTCCCGGTCCTGAGGTAGCCGATCGCCTCCTCGTTGTGGTTCATCTCGTCGTCCTTCGAGGCCTCCTCCTCGATGAACAGCTCCATCCCGCCGCGGTGGACGTTTCGCAGCCGAACGTCGGCGGTGTCGGTCCCGTTGTACGTGTCGATCGACGCGAGCACGACGGGGTCGGACGGTCTGGACCCGGAGAAACGGACACCCGCTCTCTCGTGCGTAGTGGCGACGTGCTCGGCGGGCATCGCCGAGCGGAGCTGCGGCATCGCGAGGTAGCCGACCGTCTCGCTCACGTGGGCGCCGCCGCGTGCCTCCTCCTCCTGCAGCCGGACCGCCGCACCGGACCCGGAGACGCGGCGGTTCCGCGTGACGACCTCGTGGCTTCCGTTGCGGGTCTGACACCGCGTAATGAGTACCGGGTCTGTTCCGAGGTCCTCGCCGAAGAGGGCGTCCGACCAGGCATCCGTCTCGGACCTCGTCCCGACCACGAGCGGGACGCCGCCGTCGAGCTGGTGGGTCCCCCACTCCAGCACGACGTACCCGATCCGCTCGGTGGTGTGCTGGCCGTCGAGGTAATTCCACTCCTCAATCTGGAACTCGAACTCGGAACCGTAGCCGCCGCTGACCGATCGGAGCCGGACGTGACACGGGTCCGAGCCGTTGTAGCTCATCACCTGCGCGAACGCGACCGGGCTCGTGAATTCCCGTTCTAGGCTAACGGTGTGCCACTCGCCCTCGTCGGTCTGGTCGGTCGTGACGACTCCGGCCTCGCCGATGGTCGTCCCCGATTGGTCAGTAATCGGGCCGGCCTCGGTCGCGAAGAAGCCGATCTCTTCGACGTTGTGTCTGATCTCGTCGTCCGCCGACCGCTCCTCCTCGACGAACAGCTCCATCGTCTCGGACTCGGCGTTCCGCATGCGGACGTCGGCGGTGTTGTGGCCGGCGTACGTGTCGATCGACGCGAGCACGACCCGGTCGGATGCTGCCGACGGTAGCTCGAGTTCGCCCCATTCGTGCGAAGCTGGCACTCGCCCTGATAGCTGTTCTACCATGTTAACAAACGACACTGTCGCACATTATATAATTATTTGACACTTCATCAGATAATTCATGTGATAAGAACCTCAATTGTGCACCTATCCGTCTTAAGCTAATCGGAGCGTTCAGAGAACGCCCGCTGTTAGAAACGTGCTAACCGGTGGATACCCGGCTTTCACCCGATTCGGTGATAGAGGAGCGTTTGGTAAATCGCTTAACGAATTTTCGGCTGCACAGACCGGCTCTGGCAACCGGGTTCGACCAGCGCAATGGCGAGAAACCAGTGGCTGATCTCTTGGTTTGACCGCCAGCAATCTCATTCGTTGCGCCTCGTCCTCGCCGCTGTCTCCTTGAGTCTCACCCGACTGCACCGCCCCGTACCTCACGCCCCCCTACCCCGCGGCTCACTACGTTCGCCGCCTCCCTCGTGCGTGCTGCTCGCGGCCGTGGGGCGCTCGCAGGCACGCGCCACCGCACATCACTTATCAATAGTCCTGTGCCACGCTCGGCTTCCGCTCCTCCTCACTCCCCGCCGAGCAGTTCGACGAGCAGCGCGTTCTGCGCGTGCATCCGGTTCTCGGCCTGGTCCCAGACGAGGGCGCGGTCTGACTCCAGCACGTCGTCGGTGACCTCCTCGCCGCGGTGCGCGGGCAGGCAGTGCATCACCTTCGCGTCGGTGCCCGCCAGCAGGTCCGCGTTCAGCTGGAACCCGTCGAAGGCGGCGAGCTTCTCCTCGCGCAGGTCCTCCTGCCCCATCGAGATCCACACGTCGGTGTAGACGACGTCGGCGCCGTCGATCGCGGCCTCGGGGTCCGTGGTCGGCTCCACGTCCGCCCCGAACTCGGCGGCGCGGTCGAAGACGTCGGGGTCCATCCCGTAGTCGGCTGGGGTGGCGACGGAGACGTCGACGCCGGCCATCGCGGCGCCGACGACGAACGACTGCCCGACGTTGTTGCCGTCGCCGACCCACGCGACGGTGGCGTCCTCTCCGACCGTCTCGCGGATGGTGAGCAGGTCGGCGAGCGTCTGGCAGGGGTGCGCCTCGTCGGTGAGCCCGTTGATCACGGGGCAGTCGGCGTACTCGGCGAGCGTCTCGACGTCCTCGTGGTCGAACAGCCGGGCCATCACGCCGTCGACGTACCGGCCGAGCACGCGCGCGGTGTCCTTCAGCGGCTCACCGTGGCCGAGCTGGATGTCGTCCGGCCCGAGGAACATCGCGTGGCCGCCGAGCCGGGTCATCCCCGTCTCGAAGGAGACCCGCGTGCGCGTCGAGGGCTTCTCGAAGATCATCCCGAGCGTCGCGTCGCCCAGTCGGGGGTCGGTCTCGCCCGCCTTCATCGCGGCGGCGCGGTCGAGCAGGGCGTCCAGTTCGGCGGGCGTCACGTCGTCGATGTCGAGGAAGTCGTCGGTGGCGAGTGGCATCGTGTGGTGTGTGGTGCGTGTGGTCCGTGGTGTCGTTCGAAAACGGTCGCGTGTCGGTGCTCGCGAGGCGTCGGGTTACAGTCGCTTCCGACAGACGTCGGTCAGGACGGTCACGGCGCGGTCCAGCTCGGAGAGCGGGAGCCGCTCGTCCGGCGCGTGGTCCAGGTCCGAGTTCCCGGGGCCGTAGGTGACCATCGGGCAGTCCCACGCCGCCGCGAAGAGGTTCATGTCGCTCGTCCCGGTCTTCCGGAGCAGGCGCACGTCGCCGCCGGCGCCCCGGATCGCGACGCGGAACGCCCGCGCCAGGCCGGTCCGCGGGCTCTCCATCACGGGCGGCATCGGGTCGCCCCAGTGGACCGACCCGGTCGACAGCTCCGCCTCCGCGAGCTCGTGGATCTCGTCGACCGGTCGGGAGGGCGGCACCCGCAGTTGGACGTCCATCGTCGTCTCCACCGCGAGCCCGTCGTCGCTCAGCCCGCCGTCGATCGAGATGGGCTTGGTCGTCACCTGATCGAACACCGCGGTCTCCGGGTCCTCGGGGGTGAACGCCTCCTCGACGCCGTGCCACCAGTCGATCGCGTGCTGGATCGCGTTCGGCTCCGGCCGCGAGGAGTGGCCCGACTCGCTCGTGTTCACGTACGTCCCCTCAAGCAGGCCGCGGTAGCCGAGTGTGATCCCGGCCCAGCCGGAGGGCTCGCCGTTGATCACCGCCTCCGGCGCGTCGCGGTCGTCGATGAGGTGTCTCGCGCCGCCGGAGTCGACCTCCTCGCGGACGACGCCCGCGAACGAGACGCCCGTCTTCACCGCCGCGACCGCCATCGAGACCAGCGGTCCCGTCGCGTCGACCGCCCCGCGACCCCACAGCACGGGCTCGCCGGGCTTGCCGACGCGGACGTCGGACGGTTCGGGCAGTTCGCCTTCGGGGGGCGCCGCCCGCACCTCGACCGGGATGTCGCCCGGGACCGTGTCGACGTGCGAGGTCAGGAGGACGGCGTCGTCGGCGGGCGCCCGGACGTTCCCGCCGTCGTCGACCCACGCGTCCCGACCGTTCGCCTCGAAGAAGTCGACGAGCCGCTCCGCGGCCCGCTCCTCTTCGCCCGAGGGCGAGGGGATCGACACCATGTCGTACAGCAGCTTCCGGGCCGGCGTGTCGCAGGCGGCGGGGTAGCCCCCGCCGGCGACGACGTCGGTCCCGGCCGCGGACGACTCGGCCGCCGCGTCCTCGGCGTCCGACTCCGCGCCGCTCTCGCGTCCCTTCCCGGTCGCCATCACCCGATCACCTCCGCGAGGGCGTCGACGACCGCGTCGGCGTGCTCGCGCTCGATCGTCAGCGGCGGGAGCAGGCGCAACACGGTCCGGCCCGCCGGCAGCGCGAGGATCTGGTGGTCGATCGCGAGGTCGCGAAGCAGGCGGTTCGAGCCGCGCTTCACCTCGATGCCGATCATCAGGCCGTCGCCGCGCACGTCGCGGACCTCGTCGCCGAGGCGCTCCTCGACCTGCCCGCGGAGGTACGCGCCGACCTCGGCGGCGTGGTCCGGGAGCCCCTCGCGCTCGATGACGTCGAGCGTGGCGCCTGCCGCCGCCGACACCACGGGCCCGCCCGAGAACGTCGAGCCGTGGTTCCCGGCGTTCTCGGCGATCCAGTCGCGGCACAGCGTCGCGCCGATCGGGAGCCCGCTGCCGAGCCCCTTCGCGGTCGTGAGGACGTCCGGGACGACGTCGTGCTTATCGGCCGCCCATAGCGACCCCGTGCGGCCGAGCCCGGTCTGGATCTCGTCGAGGATCATCGCCGCGCCCGACGTCGCCGTCGCGACGCGGACCGCCTGCAGGTACTCGGTGTCGGCGGGGTTGATCCCGCCTTCGCCCTGGAGGGGTTCCAGGATCACCGCGGCGGTCTCGTCGTCGACGGCCTCGCGCATCGCCTCGGCGTCGCCGTACTCGACGAACTCGACGCCGCCCGCGAGCGGCTCGAACCCGTTCTTATACTTCTGTTTCCAGGTGGTCGCGAGCGCGCCCATCGTCCGACCGTGGAACCCCTGGGTCGTCGCGACGATCTTCTCGCGGCCCGTCGCGTGCCGGGCGAACTTCAGCGCGGCCTCGTTGGCCTCCGTGCCGGAGTTACAGAGCCAGACGTTGTCGACGTCGACCGGCCCAGTCTCGGCGAGCCGCTCGTACAGCGCCGTCCGCGCCGCGTGCGGGTACGACGCCTGCACGTACATGAGCTCTTCCAGCTGGCTCGTCGCGGCGTCGACGACCTCGGGGTGGCAGTGACCGACCGGCGTGCAGGCGTAGCTCGCCCCGAAGTCGAGGTACTCGGTGCCGTTGGTGTCCGTGACGTACACCTCGTCGCCCGAGGCGATCTCGATCGGCTTCTCCGAGAAGACGAAGCCGCTCACGCGGTCTCACCTCCGCTCTCGGCCTGATCTGCGACCGCCGACCGCTCGATCGCCGTCCCCTCGCCGCCGAGCGCGGCGACGATCGGGTCGTTGACGTTGGCGTCGGCGACGACGACGCGCCCGGCGCCGCCGGAGAGCGCCTCCGTCGCGGCCATCACCTTCTTGCCCATGAACCCCTCGGCGGCGTCCTCGACCGCCGCCAGCTCGTCGGGCGTCGACGCCGACTCGATCAGCGTGTCGGGATCGTCGGGGTCCGCGTACACGCCCGCCACGTCCGTCAGCAGGACGAGGTCGGCGCCGAGCGCGCCGGCGACCGCGGCGGCCGCCCGGTCGGCGTCGGCGTTGACCGGCGTGACGCCGCCGTCGCTCTCTCTCCCCTCCATCGGGGGCGAGACGACGGGAGTGTAGCCGTCGCCGAGCAGTCCCGAGAGGAGACCGGCGTTCACCGACTCGATCCGCCCGGAGTGCTCGCCGCGGCGGATCTTCTTCTTGCCGTCCTCGACCACGCGGACCGCCGACTTGCGAGGCCCAGAGAGGAGCCCGCCGTCGACGCCCGAGAGGCCGACCGCGTCGACGCCGGCCTCGCGGAACCGGGCGGTCAGCTCCGTGTTGAGCTTCCCGGCCATCGCCATCGTGAACGCCTCCATCGCGTCCGCGTCGGTGAACCGGCCCGTGACGCCGGAGGCGGACTCGACGTACTCCGGCTCCATGCCGAGCCGCTCGATCGTCTCGTCGACGACCGTGGAGCCGCCGTGGACGACGACGATCCGCCGCCCGTCGGCGGCGAGGCGGGCGACGTCGCCGACCGCGCCGGCCGGGTCGACCGCCTTCGCGCCGCCGATCTTGACGACGACGGGGGGCTCGTCGGCGGGGTCGCCCCCGCCGTCGGCGACCGCGACCGTCGCGTCGCGCCCGCCCCTCATGGCGATCCCACCGGGTGGAGTCCCCCGAACTCGAGACCGGCGGTCTCCGGCAGTCCGAGCGCGACGTTCGCCGCGTGGACCGCCTGGCCCGCCGACCCCTTGGTCATGTTGTCGATCGCCGAGAAGACGACGACGCGCCGGTTGCCGGGGTCGAGCTCGAAGCCGACCTCGCCGTGGTTCGTGCCCGCGACCGACTTCGGCTCTGGGTAACGGTAGACGCCGCCCCCGCCGGAGACGATCCGCATGAACGGCTCGTCGGCGTACGCGCCGCGGTACGCCGTCCACAGGTCCCCCTTCGAGACCGGCTCGTCGGGGAAGACGTGGCAGGTCGCGCTCGCGCCGCGCACCATGTCGACCGCGTGGACGGTGAAGGAGACGTCGAGTCCGAGGTACGCCTCGATCTCCGCCTCGTGGCGGTGTCCGGTCGGGGCGTACGGGCGGACCACGCCGGAGCGCTCCGGGTGCGAGGAGGCCGCGCCGCCGCCGGCGCCGCCCTCCGAGGAGCCGACCTTCACGTCGACGACGACCTCGCCCGCGTCCGGGCCGAGCGCGCCGGCGTCCACGAGCGGCTTCAGCCCGAGGATCGTCGCCGTCGCGTTGCAGCCCCCGCCGGCGATCAGGTCGGCGCCGGGGAGGTTCTCGCGGTTGATCTCGGGGAGCGCGTACTCCGCGCGCTCCAGGTACTCCGGCGACTCGTGGCCGTCGTACCACTCGTCGTAGGCGTCGGCCTCGGGCAGCCGGAAGTCGGCCGAGAGGTCGACGACGGTGTCGGCGACCTCGAAGTACTCGTCGATCCGCCCCATCGAGACGCCGTGCGGCGTCGCCGAGAAGAGGACGTCGACCGACTCGAGGTCGCCCGGGTCCGAGAAGCGCAGGTCGAGTCCGCGCAGGTTCGGATGCGACCGGCCGACGGTCATGTTGTCCGCCGACCGCGACGTGGCCTGCACCACGTCGAACGCGGGGTGGCCGGCGAGGAGCCGCAGCAGCTCGCCGCCGGTGAACCCGGTGCCGCCGACGACGCTCGCGGTGTACGTCTCGTCGGGCGTCGCGTCGTCCGCGGCGGTCGCTCCGGACTCCGCCGTCATGCGGTCGCCTCCGTGGCGTCGTCGTCCGCGGCGTCGCCGTCGGCGGCCGCGGCGGCCTTCGCCTCCAGCCAGTCGACGACTTCCGCGGGGACGTCGACGTCGGTGGCCGCGTCGAGCGCCTTGAACTCGACGGTGTGGTTCACCTCGTGGACGGTGTACTCGCCGGAGTCGGTCCCGCCGACCTCCATCAGGTCGACACCGAGCATCCCGCCGCCGACCGCCTCGCTCGCGCGCTCGACCAGTTCCAGCGCGCGGTCGTCGAGGTCGAACGACGCCGTCTCGCCGCCCTTCGCGGCGTTCGTGAGCCAGTGGTCAGACGACCGAGTCATCGCGGCTATCGGCTCGCTGTCGACCGCCAGCACGCGGATGTCGCGGCCGGGCTTGTCGACGAACTCCTGCACGTAGAACACCTTGTGCTCGTAGTGGCCGAGCGTCTCCTTGTGCTCTAAGATCGCCTCGGCCGCGTCCCGGGTGTCGATCTTCGCCATCAGCCGGCCCCACGAGCCGACGACGGGCTTGAGCACGCAGGGGTAGCCGAACGACTCGATCGCCTCCAGCGCGGCCTCCTTCGTGAACGCGACCTCGGTCGCCGGGGTCGGGACGTCCGCCTCGGCGAGCGCGAGCGAGTTCTTCGCCTTGTCGGCGCAGACGTCGCCCGTCTCCGGGCCGTTCACGACCGGGACGCCGTAGCTGTCGAGGAACCGCGCCGCGTACAGCGAGCGGCTCGTCGACAGGCAGCGGTCGACGACCAGATCGAGGCCGTCGACGTTCGCGGTCGTCGACTCCAGGCCGAACCGCTCCTTGCGTACGTCGATCTTCTCGACGTCGTGGTCCCGGTCGCGGAGCTCGTTGAGCAGGAGCTTCTCGTCCTTCCGGATCCGGGAGTAGAGGATCCCTACGCGCATGTCGACCACTCGGGAGTCGCGGTCGCGGCGATCGTCGCCATCTACTCGCCCCAGTCCTCCTCGAGTTCGGGGGCCTCCTCTAACACGACGGGGTCCAGCGAGATGACCTCCAGCTCGGTCCCGGTGACCGGGCTGTCGATGATCTCGCCGACCTCGACGTCGGCCGGAAGCTCGATCTCCTCGCCCGTGATCGGGTCCTCTGCCAGCAGCGTGTCGGTGTCGGTCGTCATCGTGGCAGACACTCGACTGCGAACGGTGATAAAGGCTTCGAACTTATTGGATAGTTTACATAAAATGGATCGGCCGCTAACGGAAGCAGTTCGGCGAAATCGGGCCGTATCGAGATCGGATGTCAGATCTCGGTAGTAAATGTGTTCCCCTTACGGGGACGGTCGTCGACGTCGGTCGGGGGGGCGCCGACCGAGGCGACGAACGCCGAGCGGTCGTCGCGGCTCAGACATAGCGATCGACCTCCGCGCCCAGCGCCTCGCTCGCGGCGGCGAGCGCGTCGCGCTCCGCCGCCAGCGCGTCGCGGTCCGCCTCGATCCCGGACTCGACGACGGCGAGTTCCTCGGCGACCGCCTCGGGGGCCGGTCCCCCGGCGGAGTCGCGGCTCGCCACGCTGGCCGCGGGGTCGAGCGCCGACTCCAACTCCTCGCGGCTCACGTACGCCGAGAGGGGCTCACCGGTCACGTTTCGAGTGGCCTCGTCAACTTTTGCGGCCGCCGCGTCTGGCGAGTCGTCGTCACCCACCGTCTCCGCGGCCGTCGCGACGATCTCGTGGGCCGTCCGGAACGGCAGCCCGCTCATCGCGAGCAGGTCGGCGACCCCCGTCGCCGTCGAGAAGCCGTCGCCCGCGGCGCCCGCGAGCGCCGCCGCGTCCCAGTCGGCCGTCGCGACCGCGCCCGCCGCGACCTCGGTCGCCTCCCGCACGTCGTCGGCGATCTCGAACACGCCCGCGTGGGCGCGCTGGAGATCGCGGTTGTACGCGCGCGGGAGCCCCTTGAGCAGGCTCAGCGTCCCCGTCGCCTCCCCGATCGCGTCGCCGGCGACGCCGCGGGTCAGCTCCAGCGTGTCGGGGTTCTTCTTCTGCGGCATGATTGACGACGTGGACGAATACGCGTCCGACAGCTCCACGAACCCCTTGTTCGAGAAGAGGATGAGGTCCTCCGCGAGCCCCGACAGCGTCGTCGCGAGCGTGGCGCAGGCGGTCGCGCCCTCCGCGAGGAAGTCGCGGGCCGACGCCGCGTCCGTGGAGTTCCGGACCTGACCGTCGAACCCGAGCAGCTCGGCGGTGCGGTCGCGGTCGATATCGAACGGCGTCCCGGCGAAGGCGGCCGCGCCGAGCGGCGACCGGTTGACCCGGTCGTACGCGTCGAGCAGGCGCTCGGTGTCGCGCGCGACCCCGCCCTCGTACGACAGCAGGTAGTGCGCGACCGTCGTCGGCTGGGCCGGCTGGAGGTGCGTGTAGCCGGGCATCACGGTCTCGGCGTGCTCGCTCGCCACCTCGACGAGCGCCTCGCGGAGCGCGACCGTGGCCTCGGCGGCCGCGAGCAGGTCCTCACGGAGCCGGTACCGGATGCAGGTCGCCACCTCGTCGTTGCGCGAGCGGGCGGTGTGCATCCGCCCGCCGTCCGGCCCGACGCGGTCGATGACGGCCGTCTCGATCGCCTCGTGAACGTCCTCGCCGTCCGGGAGGTCGCCGTGACCGGCGGCCTCCACGTCGTCGAGCGCGCCGAGGATCTCGCCGGCGACCGCGTCGTCGACGATCGCCCGCTCGGCGAGCATCACCGTGTGCGCGCGGTCGACCGCGAGGTCCGCCTCGAAGATGGCCGCGTCGGCCGCGAGGCTCGACAGGAACTCGCGGGCGGGGCCGCCGCTGAAGCGGTCGCGCCGGACGGCGGTGCCAGGATCGTCGTCGGTCATCTATTCGGACTCGTCGTCGGTTCCGCTCCCGTCCGTCGCCAGTTCGGGCTTCGAGACCGCTTTCTTCACGTCGTTTGCGAGGCGCTCCTGGAGCCCGTGGTACTTCGCGACGCCCGTGGCGTCGGCCTGCGCGATGCCGGCGACGTCCTCGGTGTTGAACGAGGCCATCTCCTCGGAGTAGACGGCGTACTCGGAGTCGCGGGCGACGACGCGGCAGTTCCCGCCCGACACCTTCACCGTGGCCGTGCCGGTCACCACGTCCTGCGTCTCGTCGACGAAGGCGTTCAGGGCGTCGACGACGGGCGCGAACACGAGGCCCTGGTACGCCTTCTCGGACCACTCCTGCTCGATCCCCTTCTTGAACGAGCGCTCGTTCTTCGTGAGCACGAGGTCCTCCAGCGCCTGGTGGGCCGTCAGCAGGACGGTCGCGGCCGGGTGCTCGTAGTTCTCGCGCACCTTCAGCCCGAGCATGCGGTCCTCCATCACGTCGGTGCGGCCGATGCCGTAGCCGCCGGCGTACTCGTTGAGGTGCTGGATGAGCGGCACCGGGTCCATCGCCTCGCCGTCGACGGCGACGGGGACGCCCTCCTCGAACGTCACCTCGATGGTGGTCTCGCCCTCCGGCTCGGCGGTCCACTCGTAGATGTCCTCCGGCGGCTCGTAGTCCGGGTCCTCCAGCTTGCCGCCCTCGACCGCGCGCGACCAGATGTTCTCGTCGATGGACCAGACGCCGCCGTCGCCGGCCTCGACGGGCAGGTCCTTCTCGGCCGCGTAGTCGATCTCCCACTCGCGGGTGAGCCCGAGCTCGCGGACGGGCGCGATGACCTCCAGATCCGAGCCGCGCCAGACGGCCTCGAACCGGAGCTGGTCGTTCCCCTTCCCCGTGCAGCCGTGCGCGATGGCGTCACAGCCCTGATCCTCGGCGACGCCCAGGATCGCCTCGGCGATGACGGGGCGCGCGAGGGCGGTCCCGAGCGGGTAGCCCTGGTACGTCGCGTTCGTCTTCACCGCGTCGAAACACAGGTCCGCGAACTCCGCTTTCGCGTCGACGACGTGGAGGTCGAGCCCCAGCGCCTCGGCGGTCTCCTCGGCCTCGTCGAACTCCTCGGTCGGCTGCCCGACGTCGACGTTGACGCCGATGACCTCGTCGTAGCCGTACTCCTCTTTCAACAGCGGCACGCAGACTGTGGTGTCGAGTCCCCCACTGAACGCGAGTGCAACGGTTGCCATTACAGGAGTACACTGGGTTCACACTCTTAAATTCACCGCTTTAGATATAGTAAGAAAAAGGCAGCGGCGACGCTATCGGCGGACACAGCTGTCACTCTACGGGACGAAACGGCGCGAACGCGACGAGGGATGAAGATTACTGGCCCGAGGGGGCCCGTCGTCGCGCCGCGCCGGAAGCCGGTCGCGGCGGTCGGACGCCTCGTCGCGGTCGCGGGGCTCGTCGGCCTCGGAAGAGGGCGGCGTCGAGACGAGCCTCCGCGGTCATCACCAGTACTTAGTTTCGTTCCGAGATAAAAACGTTCCGCACCGGCGGCCCGATCGCAAGCCTTGCCGCCCGCGGCGAGGTCCGGCCGCGTCGGTCGACGAGCGGACCGACCGCGCCTACAAGGCCTCCCGATACGCCTCCAGCGTCCGCTCGACGTCCTCCTCCGTGTGCGCGTAGGAGGTGAACTGGCACTCGAACTGGTTGGCGGTGAGGAACACGCCGCGCTCTTTCATCTCCTGCCAGAACACGCGCTCCCAGCGGTCGGTCGCGGCGCTGGCGACGTCGGCGCCGGTCTTCGGACAGCTGTCGTACCGGGCGCAGTCGGGGTCCTGCCGACAGCCGCCCGCGCAGCAGGCGTCCGGGTCGTCGGGCGCCTCGCGGGTGAAGATCGTCTTGAACATCGAGTCGGTGCCGACGACGGTGTACTCGGGCGCGCGCTCCGCGCAGATCTCGGCGATCCCCTCGCGGAGCTTCCGGCCGAGCCGGTCGACGTGCTCGTACACGTCGTTCTCGGCGGCGTACTCCAGGTTCGCCTTCCCGGCGGCCATCGTCACCGGGTGCCCGGAGAAGGTGCCGGACTGGAACACGTCGCCCGCGGGCGTGAACCCCTCGATCACGTCGGCGCGCCCGCCGATCGCGCCCACCGGGAACCCGCCGCCGATGATTTTACCGAAGGTGGTCACGTCCGGCGTGACGCCGAACTTCGACTGCGCGCAGCCGAGGCCGCCGACGCGGAACCCGGTGATCACCTCGTCGAAGATCAGCAGCGAATCGTGGCCGTCGCACAGCTCCCGGAGCGTCTCGTGGTAGCCGTCGACGGGCATCACGATCCCCGTGTTGGCGAGGATCGGCTCGACGAGGACGGCGGCGATCTCGTCGCCGTGCTCTGCGAACACCTCCTTGGCGGCCTCCGGGTCGTTGAACGGGATCGGGAGCGTGTGCCGCGCGAACTCCTCGGGGATGCCCGCCGTCGACGGGTGCGCGTCCCCCGGCGACCCCTCGACGAGCGTCGACTCCTGCGCGCCGTGGTAGCCGCCCCGCATGACGACGATCTTGTCGCGGTCGGTGTGGCCCCGCGCGAGCCGCACCGCCGACACGGTCGCCTCCGTCCCCGAGTTGACGAACCGGATCGACTCGACGCTCGGGACGTGCCGCGCCACGAACTCGGCGTGCTCGACCTCGATCTCCGTGGGCGCGCCGTACATCGGCCCCTCCGCGACGTGCGACTGGATCGCCGCTTCGACGGGGCCGGGCAGGTCGTGGCCGTACAGGAGCGGGCCGTACCCCATCACCCAGTCGACGTACCGGTTCCCGTCGGCGTCGATCACGTGCCCGCCGTCCCCGCGCTCGATGAAGAACGGGTGCGGCATCGTCGCTCGAACGGAGGAGTTGACCCCGCCCGGCATGACCGACAGCGCGCGGTCGTACAGCCCGCGGGAGCGCTCGTGGTTCATACCGATCGGTTGGGACGGCGGGATGAAAGTAGTTGCCGACCGCCCCCGAGATCGGCGACGCGCCGTCGGACCCCGCGTTGAAGGGCGCCGCGGCTCGGCGCCGTGGCGTCGTCGAAAAAGCGCGCGTCGAAACCGCTCGTTCGCCGCTCCGAACCGCTTCCGGGCCGGTCGCGCCGCTACCAGACTACACCGCCTCCGGGCCGGTCGCGCCGGTGCGGACCTGCAGCGCGTCCTCGACCGGCATGATGAACACCTTCCCGTCGCCGGGCTCGCCGGTCTTCGCGGCGTCCGCGATCGCGTCCGCGACCTCGTCGGCCGGGATGTCGGCGACGACGACCTCGACCTTCACCTTCTGGTGGAGGTCGACCGTGAACTCCTCGCCGCGCCACTGGCCCTTCTTGGCGGGCTGGCTGCCGCGGCCGGAGACGTTCGTCACGGTGAGCGAGGGCGCGTTGACCTCCGCGAGCGACTGCTTGATGGCCCCGAGCTTGTCCGGGCGGACGACCGCGGTGACCATCTTGATCTGGGAGCCCGCCTCCTCGCCGCCGTCGGCGCGCGGGGAGTCGTCCGTGGTGTCGACCACGGCGGGGCCGCCGTCGGTCGCGACGCGGTCGCCGCCGAACTCGGGGTAGGTCTCGACGCCGTGCTCGGAGATGTCGAGCCCCTCCTGTTCGTGTTCGGGCGTGACGCGGGCCTCGCCGCTCAGCTTGAGAGCGTACCAGACGGCCGCGGTCGCGGTGAGCGTCCAGCCGCCGATGATGACGACGCCGGTCAGCTGGGCGACGAAGTGGGCGCCGACGCCGGCGCTGAGGGCGCCGGGCGCGGCGACGAACGGGAACAGCAGGGTCCCGAGCACGCCGGCGCTGCCGTGGACCGGGAACACCGCGCAGACGTCGTCGATCTTGAGCGTGTCCGAGACGAACTCGAAGACGAGGGGGAGCTGTCCGCCCGCCAGGAGACCGACGACCAGCGCGCCCCACCACGCCGTGGTGTCGGGGATGGCGGTGATGCCGACGAGCCCGGCCAGCAGGCCGTTGGCGACGTACAGCGTGTCGACCTTCCCGGTGCGGAGCCACACGACGAGGGCGGCGCCGATTCCGCCGGCCGCCATCGCGATCGTCGTGCCCATCGCGACGAGGTTGACGGTCAGCGTGTTGAACACGCCGCCGCTGACCACGGAGGCCGTCCCGACGTTGAAGCCGTACCAGCCGAACGCGAGGATGAGCGTCCCGAGCACGGCGAACGTCAGCGAGTGGCCGGGGATGACGTTCGTCGAGCCGTCCTTGGCGTAGCGGTCCATCCGCGGACCGAGCACGGCGGCGGCGGTGAGACCCGCGATACCGCCCATGCCGTGGACGATCATGCCGCCGGCGAAGTCGTGGAACGCGACACCGGTCAGCTGCGCGACGAGCCCGTCGCCCGACGCCGACCAGGTGAACGCGATGACCATTGGGTAGATGACCGCGGCCAGCAGGAACGTGTACGTGACGTACGCGCGGAGCTTCGCGCGACCGGCGACCGCGCCGGACACGATCGTCGCGGCGGTCATGGCGAACACCGCGCCGTAGAGCCAGTTGACGTACGGTCCGACCGCGCCGGACTCGACGGCGAGCTCGCCCCCGGAGAACAGCGTCCCCGCGGCGGAGACCGGGCCGCCGGAGCCGCTCATGACGCTCGTGAACGCGGTCCCGATCAGGAAGAACACCGCCACTCCGACGCTCCACGTCAGGAGGTTCTTCGTCAGCTGGTTGGCGACGTTCTTCGAGCGAACCTGCCCGGCCTCGAGCATGGCGAAGCCCGCGTGCATGAAGAAAATCAGGAACGTCACCATGAGGATCCACGTCCCGTTCATCGCGGACGCGAACGTGCTCGGATCGATCGTCGCGAGTACGCTGGTCGTCACGATTTGACCACCTCAACTGAACATACGTCCTTCGAACTGCGCGTTTCGTCCGTGTTCATGTGCTGAATCACGTTCTGGCATGGAGTAACAGGGATATATAAACGTTTGAGTTGGGTTTCACAAAAAACCGCTTTGATAATACGGCGGATGTCAGATATAAGGACGGATACATGGTGTATAAGGTTATATTCTCGGCGGATCTATTGCAATCCTTGCGATCGAATCGGACGGACGTTTTGTAAAATTATTGGCAATAAGCGACGGATCGGGCGATATCGGGGTGCGTGGCGCCGGGCGCGGCCGCTTCTGGCGATTTTTGCCACGCGGGATCTCCGCCGTTACCGTCGTGGGGGTGTCAGACCCCCGATTTCGAGCAGTTCGGGCGTTCCGAAAGGAAGTTTACGTTTGTCAACCGGATCCGCATTCGAATTCCGGATCCGGGAGCAGGGCCGCACGTTCGCGTTCGAATCGGGTACAGACGGCGCCGGACCGGGATCGGGTTCCGCTATTCCGGCTTCAGCCCCTCGCCCTGCACGCGCATCACGGCCTCGCCGTCGGCGAGGTTCGGCGCGTCGACGAGGCGGACGATCCGCTTGTCGCCCTTCGACTTGCGGAGGTACATCCGGAACGTGGAGGCGTGACCGAGGATGTTGCCGCCGATCGCCTGCGTCGGGTCACCGAAGTAAGAGTCTGGATTCGACGCGACCTGGTTGGTGACGAGGATGGCGGTGTTGAACAGGTCGCCGATCCGCATCAGGTCGTGGAGGTGCTTGTTGAGCTTCTGCTGGCGGTCGGCGAGTTCGCCTCGGCCGACGTACTCGGCGCGGAAGTGGGCGGTCAGCGAGTCCACACAGACGATCCGGATGGGCCACTCGCTCTCCTCGTGTTCCCCGGCGAGCTCCTTGGCCTTCTCCGCGAGCAGGATCTGGTGGTTGGAGTTGAACGCCTTGGCGACGTGGATCTGGTCGAGGAACGCCCCGATCAGCTCCTCCATCGCCTCCTCGTCGCTCGGCGTGCCCTCGATCTCGCGCCGCTCCATCTCGTCGGCGAGGATCTCGTCGTCAAGTCCGCGGACCATGTCGTCGATCCGCTCCGGCCGGAACGTGTCCTCGGAGTCGACGAAGATACAGCCGCCGCTGAGGCCGCCGTGCTCGGGCGGGAGCTGGACGTTGACGGCCATCTGGTGGGTCACCTGCGACTTCCCGGACCCGAACTCGCCGTACACCTCGGTGATCGACTGCGTCTCGATGCCGCCCCCGAGCAGTTCGTCCACCTCGTCGATCTGCCAGGAGAGCTTCCCGATCTCCTCGCGGCGTTCGAGCACGGTCGCGCCCGTCTCGAAGCCGCCGACGTCGGCGGCGTCGCGGGCGGCGTTGATGATGTCGCTGGCGGACGACTCGCCGATGTCCGCGGTGTTCGACATCTCGCCGGGGCTGGCGACGGCGATCGACTGGTAGCTCTCGAACCCGTTCTCGACGAGCTTGTCCGCGGTCGCTGGGCCGACTCCGGGGAGGTCCTCGAGTTCGTCTTCTGGCATGTACACGACTCTTGTTCGCCATCCCGTATAAAGACTGGTTTACACCTGAGTGAAAGTGAAAAGACGGCCGGGACGCACTCCGGAATGCGTCGGCTCCGTACATAAGCGTCCGCGCCGAAACGAGTCGGTTCCCGGCGGGCGAAACTGATCGTTTCGCACCCGGCACCGCCGGTCGCGGTCGGCGACGCGCCGCCGGCCGGTCAGAAGCCCACGCGTCGGACGTACCCGAGCTCGCGGATCTCGACGAGCAGCTCGCCGGGCAGCTCCGCGTCGGTGATCACGTACAGCTTCGGGTCGTCGGTGAACTCGGGGTCCTCGCTCAGCACCTGCCGGATCGAGACCCCGTGGTCGGCGAGGATGCCGGTCACCTCGGCGACGATCCCGGCCTCGTCGGCGGCGGCGACCTCGATGGTGAGGACCGTGAGGTCGAGGACCGGCGCCAGGTCCATCAGGCTCGGCACCGAGGAGATGTTGGTGAAGATGCGCTTCAGTTCGGGGTCGTCCAGGATGGCGTCGGTCGTCGAGTCGACCACCCGCCGGTCGACGTCGAGCTCGCGCGCGATCCCGGTGTACGGGATCTCGATTCCGCCCGAGACGACGCGGCCCTCCTCGTTGACGGAGAAACCGCGCTCTAAGAACAGCCGGATGACCGCCTGCTGGCTCGGTGACCCCTCGAACTTCTCGAGGATCTCGTCGAACATTCGTTACTACGGGCGGTCGCGGCGCGCCGGTATAAATGACGGTGCGTCGCGCCCGTCGGCTCGCGTCGCGGGAGCGACGACCGGCCTCAGTCGACCAGCCCGGCGTACGCGCCGCCGAGCGCGACGCCGTACACGAGGTGACCGATCGCGCTCAGCGCGCTGACGTTGGGAAGCGGGGGATTCGCCGGGGAACCGACCGCGGAGAGCCAGACCGGCATCACCAGCACGGCGAGCGCGACCCAGACCGCGAGCCCGTACGCCGCGCCGGCGCCGAGCGACGCTCCGGTGCTCTCGCCGATCGAGGGCCGCACCCCGACGAGCGCGGCGAAGCCGACGCCGATGACCGCACCGTGGGACATGTGGACCACCCAGCCGAGGAACGGCGCCGCCGGCGGCGCGAGCCCGTACATCGACGGGATCACGACCTCCAACAGCGGCGCGGGGATCACGTACGTCATCACGAGTCCGAAGACGACGCTGCCGACGAGCCCGCTCGCCACGCCCGCCTTCCAGTTACCGGCCTCGGTCGATACTTCGCTCGTCGCTGTCGCGGTTTCAGTCGCCATGTCGTCTCCTACCTCGCGAAAGAACCGGTAATACGTGCTGGTAAAATGCGTTCGCCGTACACTCGACCCAAACTTATATCTTCGTTAGGTTTTCGTTAGTAAATTAATACTCCGATACCCCGTCAGCGACGCCGATCGTCCCTCGACCACTTCCGCCGCGGCACCCCACCCCTTTTAGCCGATGGCGACGAACCTCGGCCCGTGTCAGAGTCGCCGCATCTGCGGTTCTTCCCGTACGAGGAGCCGTATCCGAACCAGCGCGAGGCGATGGACAGGATCGCCAACGCGCTGGACCGGGGACAGGACGTGCTGTTCGAGGGGGCGCCCGGAACGGGCAAGACCCTCTCCGCGCTCGTGCCCGCCTTAGAGCACGCCCGCGAGCACGACCGCACGGTCGTGATCACGACTAACGTCCACCAGCAGATGCGGCAGTTCGTCGAGGACGCCCGCGCGATCACCGGCGAAGAGCCCATCCGCGCGGTCGTGTTCAAGGGGAAGTCGTCGATGTGCCACATCGACGTCGACTACCAGGAGTGTCAGACCCTCCGCGACACCACCCGCGAACTGGTCGAAACGGAGAGCGAAGTCCGCGAGCTGGAGACCCGCCAGCGCGAGCTGCTCGCCGAGAGCCGCGAGGGCGACGCCGGCGCGGCCGAGGCCCGCGAGGCGATCATGGACGAGCTCGACGAGCTGGAGACGGCGATCGACGAGTACGAGGCCGCGAACGTCTGCGCGCACTACCGGAACAACCTCGTCGAGGACACCGACGAGTTCTTCGGGTGGCTGTTCGACGACGTCCGCACCCCAGAGGACGTGTACGCGTACGCGGACGAGCGCGAGCTCTGCGGCTACGAGCTGCTCAAGGAGGGAATGGAGGGAGTGGACCTGGTCGTCTGCAACTACCACCACCTGCTCGATCCGAACATCCGCGAGCAGTTCTTCCGGTGGATCGACCGCGACCCGTCGGAGATAATCACCGTCTTCGACGAGGCGCACAACGTCGAGGACGCCGCCCGCGACCACGCCACCCGCACGCTCACGGAGACCACCCTCGACGCCGCCTTGGAGGAGCTCGCCGACAGCGACGACTCCCGCGCCGAGGCCGCCGAGAACGTCGTCCACGCGTTCCGCGACGCCGTGGTCGAGACGTACGACGACGCGCTCGGGTTCGGCGAGCGCGAGTCGGTCGGCGAGAACTGGGAGGACCTCTCCGTCGCCAACGACGACCGCCGCGACGACCTGACGCTGGCGTTCCTCCGGAACTACGAGGGGAAGGGGATCGACACGGAGACGGAGCTCGCCGTCCAGCTCGGGCAGGCGTTAGACGAGGAGTACGAGCGGCGCTACCGGGACGGCGAGACGACGACCCGGACCGAGTGTCAGACCCTGCAGGTCGCTCGGTTCGTCTCGACGTGGATGGAGGAGGGAACCGAGCTCGGTCAGTACCCGGTCGTCTCCGTGCGTCGCGACGGCGCCACCGACGAGGTGTACGGCCGCGCCGAGCTGTACACCTGCATCCCCCGTCGAGTGACCGAGGCGCTGTTCGACGAGGTCGCCGCCTCGGTGCTGATGAGCGCGACGCTCCGCCCCTTCGATGTCACCGAGGACGTGCTCGGGCTGGAGGACGCGGTGTCGCTCGCGTACGAGATGGGGTACCCGGAGGAGAACCGTCGGACGTTCGCGGTCGACGCCCCGCCGCTGTTCGCCTCCGAGCGCAACGACCCGGAGACCCAGGAGGCGGTGTCGTCGCTGCTGCGCGACGCGATCCGTTTCACTCCGGGCAACACGCTCGCCTTCTTCCCCTCGTACGCCGAGGCCGAACGGTACTACGAGCGGCTCGGCGGCTCGGCGGGGACCGGTGCCGGAGGCGACGTCGGGGCCGGAGCCGGACTCGCGGGCGCCGACCTCGGCTCCCTCTACCTCGACGGGCCCGATCAGGACGAGGAGGACCTGCGCCGGACGTTCGTCGACAGCGACGACGCCGCGCTGTTCACCTCGCTGTGGGGAACGCTCGCGGAGGGAGTGAGCTTCGACGCCGACGACGCCCGGACGGTGGTGGTCGTCGGCGTTCCCTACCCGTACCTCTCCGACCGGATGGAGGCGGTTCAGGACGCCTATGACCGGGCGTTCGCCGATCGCGACCGCGCCCGCGACCCCGGCTGGGCGTACGCCGTCGAGATCCCGACGATCCGCAAGACCAGACAGGCGCTCGGCCGCGTGGTCCGCGGTCCCGACGACTTCGGCGTCCGGATCCTCGCCGACCGCCGGTACACGACGGCGGACATGGGCAAGTACTCGGTCCGGAGCGCGTTCCCGCCGGAGGAGCGGGAGGAGCTGCTCGACGTCGACCCCGAGAAGCTGAAGTTCGCGATGCTCAACTTCTACGGTGACCACGACGCGTACGACGGGTCGCCACCGGAGCCGTGACGCTGTGGGGCCGCCGCCGAGCAGGGGATGGGCTGTGGGGCCGCCGCCGCGCCGGGGGTGAGGCTGTGGGGCCGCGGCCGTGCCGGATCCGCACCGGACGTCGGCTACCCCGGCATCGTCGCGAGCAGCGCCGTGATCCCGAACAGCACGATCGACAGCAGCGTCGTGATCACGGCGTGGATCACGGTCATCCCGGCCACGACCCGCCGGGGCTGGTCGTAGCTCCACGCGAACATCGCGCCGTCGACGAGGAGCGCGGCCGGGACGAGGAGCGCCTCGGAGACGGCGAACGCCCCACCGACGACGCCGATCACCGCGGGGAGCGGACCGACGTAGAGGGCGCGGCGCGGGTCGACGTCGCCGAGGACGTTCCGGGCGGCGAGGTGTGCGGTCACGGAGAGGAACAGCGCGAACAGGATGGTCGTCCCCAGCACCGTGATCGGCGTCACCGTCTGAAGAAGCATACCCGACCTACGGGACGGCGGGTAAAAGTGGTCGCGGGATCGGTCCGTCGCGAGCGGCGCGGCGTCGCCCGCCTACGCCAACAGCCCGAGGCCGTCCAGCTCCTCGACGATCACGTCGACGGCGGCCGCCGCGTCGTCCGGGCTCGTCCCGCCCGTGACGACGAGCTTCCCGCTGCCGAACAACAGCGCCACGACGTCCGGTTCGTCCAGCCGGTAGACGAGCCCGGGGAACTGCTCCGGCTCGTACTCGATGTGTTCGAGCCCGAGCCCGATCGCGATCGCGTTGAGGTTGAGGCTCTCGCCGAGGTCGGCGGACGTGACGATGTTCTGGACCGTGATCTCGGGTTCCTCGATCGGGATCTGGAGCGCGCGGAGCTCGTCGAACACGATGGCGAGGCTCTCGTGGACGGCGTCGATCGAGTTCGCGCCCGTGCACACGATCTTCCCGGACCGGAAGATCAGAGCGGCCGATTTCGGGTCCGTGGTGCGGTACACGAGCCCGGGGAACTGCTCGGGGTCGTAGTCGGCGCCCTCCAGGTCCATCGCGACGCTCTGGAGATCGAGCTCCTGCCCGATCCCCGTGGAGGCAACGACGTTCTCTATCGTGATCGTCTCCTTCGGATCGGCCATTACTACTAACACGATCGGTTGATTCATTTAAAAAGGTGCGTGGTCGGAACCGCTATCCTCTTGCGAGCGGCTCCCCGACTCCGGGGCGTGTACTGGCTCGAACTCGCCGGGGAGACGGACGCCTTCGCCGCCCGCGAGGCCGCCACCGCCGCGACCGGCGTGGAGCTGCTCGCGCCCGGGGTCGCCGCCGCCGGCAGCGTCGGACTCACCCGTAGCGACGCGGCGGGCGACGACCCACGCGCCGGCGGCGACGCCCCGGGCGCCGCGAGTGCCGCGACCGATCGCGCCGGAGTGCGCCGGCTCGCCTACACCCGCGCCGCCCACGAGGCGGTCGCCCGCACGGACGCCGACCTCGCCGCCGCCGTCGCCGCGCTCGACGCGGCGCCGCTCGACCGCTCGGGGACGGTCGCGGTGCGGGCCCGGAACGTCCGGAACACGGCGACCGTCTCGACGAGCGACGCCGAGCGCGCCCTCGGCGGCGTCCTCGTCGACCGCGGCTTCGACGTCGACCTCGACGACCCCGACCACGTCCTGCGCGCGCTGTTCGCGGCGGGCGAGCGCGCCGCTCACGACGCGATCCCCGGCGCCGACGGCGGCGACGCGTCCGTCTGCGCGCTCGGCTGGGTCGCCGCGGAGGCCGCTCGCGACTTCGCCCCCAAACCGACCGACCGCCCGTTCTTCCAGCCGGGGAGCATGGCGCCGGCCGACGCCCGCGCGTACGCCAACCTCGCGGGCGCCGCGCCCGGCCGGACCCTGCTCGACCCGATGTGCGGGACCGGCGGGCTCCCGCTGGAGGCCGGGCTCGTCGGCGCCGACGTCGTCGCCTGCGACGCCCAGCGGAAGATGGTCCGCGGGACGCGGGAGAACCTCCGCGAGTACGTGGGTGACTCCCCGGAGCACCCGAGCTGGCACGTCGCCCGCGGCGACGCCACGGCCCTCCCGCTCCGCGACGACGCCGTCGACGGCGTCGCCTTCGACGCGCCGTACGGCCGCCAGTCGAAGGTCGCCACCCACGACCTCGCCGACCTCGTCTCGGGCGCGCTCGCGGAGGCGGCCCGGGTCGCGCCCCGCGCCGTCGTCGTCGCCGACCGGGACTGGCGCGGGTCGGCCCGCGCGGCGGGCTGGACGGTCGACGCCGCCTTCGAGCGCCGCGTCCACCGGTCGCTCACCCGACACGTGCTGGTGCTCGATCGGGCGTGAGCGCGTCCGATCCCGGACCGCGACCGACGCGATCACGCCGCGTTTGGACCGTCCCGAGAGTGAACGACCGGTCGGTGATACTCGGCAGCTGAGCGTCGCAGCCGACAAGTTTCAGTTTCACTCTCCCTCCGGGCAACGGTTAAGTGGACGGCCTCTCGTGGTGTGCATATGACCGGGGACGCCGGCGGCGACATGCTCTCGTGGGACGAGTCGGTGTTCCGCGACGAGTCGGTGTTCGAGATCGACCACGTCCCCGAGACGTTCCGCCACCGCGAGAGCCAGCTGGAGAGCCTGAAGTACGCGCTCCGCCCCGCGGTGCGCGGCTCTCGCCCCCTCAACACGATGGTGCGCGGCCCGCCCGGCACCGGCAAGACGACCGCGGTCCAGAAGCTGTTCGGCGAGCTCGGCGCCCGCACCGACGTCCGGACGGTCCGCGTCAACTGCCAAGTCGACTCGACGCGGTACGCCGTCTTCTCGCGGCTGTTCGAGGGGATATTCGACTACGAGCCGCCCTCCTCGGGGATCTCCTTCAAGAAGCTGTTCGGTCAGATCACCGACCGGCTCGTCGAGGAGGACGACGTGCTCGTCGTCGCCTTAGACGACGTGAACTACCTCTTCTACGAGAACGAGGCGTCGGACACCCTCTACTCGCTGCTGCGCGCCCACGAGGCGCACTCGGGCGCGAAGATCGGCGTCATCGTCGTCTCCTCGGACCTCGGCCTCGACGTGATCGACGACCTCGACACCCGCGTGCAGTCGGTGTTCCGCCCGGAGGAGGTGTACTTCCCCGTCTACGACGCCACCGAGATCTACGACATCCTCTTCGAGCGCGCGAAGCGCGGCTTCCACGACGGCGTCATCGCCGACGCCGAGCTGGAGCGCGTCGCCGACCTCACCGCCGAGAGCGGCGACCTCCGGGTCGGGATCGACCTGCTCCGCCGCGCCGGGTTGAACGCCGAGATGCGCGCCTCGAAGACGATCGCCGACGAGGATGTGGAGTCGGCGTACGACAAGTCGAAGCACGTCCACCTCTCGCGGTCGCTCCGCGGGCTCTCGGAATCAGAGCGCGCCCTCGTCCGCGTGCTCGCGGAGAACGACGGCGAGCGCGCCGGGACGGTGTACGAGGCGTTCCGCGACGAGACCGACCTCGGCTACACCCGCTACTCCGAGATCATCAACAAGCTCGACCAGCTCGGCGTGATCGAGGCCGAGTACGCCGACGTCGAGGGTCGCGGCCGCTCCCGCGAGCTCTCCCTGGCCTACGACGCGGAGGCGGTGCTGGACCGGCTGGAGTGATCGGCGCCGACGCCTTTTCGGTCCTCCCCGTCGAGTCGGTGGTATGAAGACGAGCGGCGGGAGCGACGCGGCGAAGCGACGCGCCGGCGAGTCGGCGGCGGCGGCGGTCGACGACGGCGACGTCGTCGGCCTCGGGACGGGCTCGACCGCGGCCCACGCGATCCGGCGACTGGGCGAGCGAGTCGACGCCGGGCTGGGCGTCCGCGGGGTTCCGACCTCGTTCGCGAGCCGCGAGCTCGCCGCCGACCGCGGGATCCCGCTGCTCGACCTCGACGAGGCGACGGGGCCCGACGCGCCCGGGATCGACGTCGCGATCGACGGCGCCGATCAGGTCGCGGTCGGCGACGGCGGGCCGACCGCGGGCCCGCTCATAAAGGGCGGCGGCGCCGCGCACGCCCGCGAGAAGCTGGTCGACGCCGCGGCCGACCGCTTCCTCGTCGTCGCCGATCCGTCGAAGGAGGCCGCGGCTCTCGACCGCCCCGTTCCGGTAGAGGTGCTTCCCGCCGGCCGATCCGCGGTGGCCGAGGCGGTCCGCGCGGCGGGCGGCGAGCCGACCCTCCGCCGCGCGGAGCGGAAGGACGGCCCGGTCGTCACCGACAACGGGAACCTCGTGCTCGACTGTTCGTTCGGCGAAATCGCGGAGCCCTCGGCGCTCGCGACGACCCTCTCCGCGACGCCGGGCGTCGTCGAACACGGCCTCTTCGTCGGCCTCGCCGACGAGGTCCACGTCGGAACGGACTCCGGGGTTCGGGTGCTCACGCGCTGATCTCCGGGACGCGGTCGCTACCGACGTGCGCGGCGGTCGCGCCGCTCTGCGGTCGGCGCGCGGTCAAAAAATCGGGTCGAGAGTCGCGTCCGCCTTAGAGGTCGCGCGGCTGGACCGTCTTCCGGTCGTTGGCCTCGGCGCGGCGCGCGGCGTCTTCGAGCAGCTCGTCCACTTCGTCGTCGAGCGCGTCGTAGAAGTCCGAAGCGACGTTCTTGTCGTCCAGCGCTTCCTTGACGGCCGCTTTGACAATAAGGTCTGCCATGCGATCGGTGATATCCATCGACAGTTAATAAGAGTTCCTGAATTCGACCGCGAGGGGCGCCCTGCGGCCCGTTCGCGAGGGGGTGCCGGAATGCTTCCTTATAAGCTTTGTGAGACCGCTCGGCGAGCGGGGCCGCTCGCCCGCCGCGGACCGATAGGTTCGACCCGTTCGGCCCCTGACGGGGACGCATGCGCGACACGCTCAAGGCGCTCGACGCCGGCGATATCGGCGTCGCGGAGGCGGAATCGCGGCTCGCGGGCTACGCGACGACGGCGGCCGGCCGGTTCGACGCCGCCCGCGAGCACCGACGAGGGATCCCCGAGGCGATCCTCGCGGAGGGGAAGACGCCGGCGGAGGTCGCGGCGCTGACGGCGACCGCGGTCGAGACGACCGGCCGCGCGCTCGTCACCCGGGCCGACGCCGAGGACGCGGCGGCGATCCGGACGGCGATGGCGGACCTCGATCTCGAGACCGCGGCGTCGCTCGACCCCACCGTCGACCACGACGAGCGGGCCGGGACCGTCGTCGTCCACGCCGCCGACTTCGACCCGCCCGCGCTCGACGCGACGCTCTCGGTCGTCGCGGCGGGCACCGCCGACGCGGCGGCCGCGGGCGAGGCGGCGGTGGTCGCCGGCGAGATCGGCGCGACCGTCGACCGCGTGGACGACGTCGGCGTCGCGAACCTCGACCGGATCCTGGACCAGCGCGACCGGGTCCGCGAGGCCGACGTCGTCGTGGTCGCGGCGGGCCGCGAGGGGGCGCTCCCCACGGTCGTCGCGGGACTCGTCGCGGCGCCGGTGATCGCGCTCCCGGTGTCGACGGGATACGGCGTCGGCGGCGAGGGCGTCGCCGCGCTCCACGGTGCGCTCCAGTCCTGTTCGGTGCTCACGACGGTGAACGTCGACGCCGGCTTCGTCGCCGGGGCGCAGGCGGGGCTGATAGCGCGCGCGGTCGACGCGGCGCGGCGCGACTGACCGCCGGCTCCCCACCCGTCTCATGACGGGGCTTTATATGTAGATTTCCGGAAGCTGGCGGGGGTGAGAAAGGGTATTTGTCCGTCGAAACCTTACGATCTATCGCCGGCAACCACCGGTACCGAATGCCACTCTGTGACCACTGCGGGTCGCACGTCTCGGACCGCTTCGCACGCGTCTTCGCGGACGAGTACGGCGACCTGAACGCCTGTCCGGACTGTTCCGCGAACGCCGGGATCGCCGAAGTCTCCCGAGAACGCGCTCGTACTGGGGACTGACCCGGTCGATCCCGCCGCGACACCGCACCCGACCGCGTTCGCGCCGCCCGCGCGTCCGGCTTCCCCGACCGCGCCGAGACCGACAGGTATTCCTCGCGCCCGCGCCGACCGGGCGCCGTGTCGACGCCGAGTCAGGACGCGCCGCACCACGTCTACGTGATCGAGTGCGCGGACGGGACGCTGTACACCGGCTACACCACCGACGTGGAGCGGCGCGTTGCCGAGCACGACGCCGGAGAGGGCGCGAAGTACACCAGGGGACGGACGCCCGTGACCTTACGGCACGTTGAGTCGTTCGACTCGAAGTCGGCGGCGATGTCGCGGGAACACGAGATCAAGTCGCTCACCCGCGCGCAGAAGGAGGCGCTGATCGGGGCGGAGAACGACTGAGTCACGGCGGCCGATCCGCGGGGGCTCGGCCGGTGTCGGTCGGCTCCCGGCTACTCCACGAGCCGTTCGATTTCGGTGACCAGGATGCCGCTCGCGCCGACAGCCTTCAGCTCCGAGATCGTCGCGAACACGTCGCGCTCCTCGACGACGGCGTGGACCGCCACCATCCCGTTCCCGTCCTCGTCGGCCTCGACGTCCATCACCGTCGGGCCGCCGAGCCCGGGGATCACGTCTTTGACCTCGTCGAGCCGCTCCGTCGGCGCGTTCATCATCAGGTAGCGCCGGCCGTCGGCCGCGAGCACGGACTCGAACGCGGTCAACACCTGTTCGACCTTCGGGTCGTCGACCACGTCGGGGCGCGCGAACAGCCGCACCGAGGAGTCGAGCACGTCGTCGATCACGGCCAAGCGGTTCACCTTCAGCGTCGTCCCCGTCGAGGTGATGTCGACGATGGCGTCGGCCATGTCGACGTGGGGCGTCAGCTCCGTCGCGCCCGTCACGGTGACCACGTCGGCGTCGACGCCCACCCGATCGAGGTAGTCGTGGGTGACCGCCGGGAACTCGGTGGCGACGGTCCCGCCGGCGAGGTCGCCGACGGTCTCGACCGCGCCGTCCTCCGGGGCCGCGAGGACGAGCTTACAGGAGCCGTACCCCAGATCGAGCAGGTCGACGAGGTCGCCGTCGGCCGCGGACGCGGCGCCGTCCGCCACGCCGCCGGACTCCGCCGCCTGATCGAGCCCCGTGATCCCGAGGTCGGCCGCGCCGTCCCGGACGTACTCGGGGATGTCGGCCGCGCGCGCGAACAGCACCGTCACGTCGGGGTCGACGGTGTCGGCGTACAGCTGACGGTCGGCGGTCTCCTCGACGTGGAGCCCCGCGCGCTCCAACAGCGAGAGCGTCGGGTCGTGCAGGCGGCCCTTGTTGGGGACGGCGATGCGCATACGGATAGCGTCGCGGGGCGACGGGGAAACGTTTTCGTCCGGTGAGCGGCGGACGGGATCCATGCGCAGCCGACTAATTAGACACCGTGGCGGCGGCGCGTGCCGACGAGCGGCCGACAGGCCGTGAGTCAGCGCGCGCGAGGGAGTCGCTGGCGTGGGACGCGCCAGCGACAGGGCGAGAGCAAAGCTCTCGCTTGCAACCGGCGCGTAGCGCCGGTGACGAGGCTGGGGAGG